>SFUD01000241.1 GCA_004561775.1 bacterium
CCTCCGCCTGTGGAGCGTGGCTGTGCGTATAGATGTGGCCATTGCTATCTATGTGGGAATGAAGGTATTCGCACGGGTCCTCACCAAAAAAGAGAATGACGCTCCTCTGGTGGTTATGGGTACATTCGTGCGTGCCCACACCCATTGTGCCCATTAAGTAAACGAGCAGCAAGCCAATGCTGAATGCATATGTTAGATAGCTTTTGAGGGGCTTCATTGTTACAATATTATAATAATCTTCCCGATACGTGTGGCAAAGGTAATCAAAAATTCATACATTTGCATTTTAATTCAAATGTTTATGAAAGGATTCTTTAAAATGTTGCTGGCCTCATTTGTAGGCACATCATTCGCACTTATTATAGCGGTCTTCTTATTTATGGGTATTATTGGCTCTATGGTGGCACTCTCCAGTTCATCGGTGGTTTCTGAGGTAAAGCCCAATTCGCTCATTAAGATAAATCTCTCCAGCATAGTCTCCGACTATCAAGAGCAAGACCCTATGGGATCCTTAAGCTCTATGGATTTCCAATCTTTGAACAATAAACCTATGCAGCTGATAGATGCTGTGAAGGCTATCAACGAGGCGGCTTTGGATCCTGCAGTAAAGCTTATTTATATAAATGCTGCAGAGACTGTTATTCCTCTCTCCAACTTGGAGGAGCTCAGGTGCGCGCTGCAGAATTTCCGTGAGATATCGGGAAAACCTGTTGTGGCATATATGAACAATCTCTATACTCTATCATCCTACTATATTGCCTCCGTGGCAGATAAGGTCTATATGAACAGCGACGGCACTGTTATGGTAAGCGGCGTGGGCGCAAATCTCTTCTTTTTGAAGGATTGCCTGGATTGGGCAGGTGTGGATGTGCAGCTTATCCGCCACGGCAAGTACAAATCTGCAGGCGAGATGTTTGTTGCAAATAAAATAAGTGAGGCCAATAGGGAGCAGTATGAGAGCTATTTCAACTCTATGTGGGGTGTTATTGCAAGCGCAGTTGCCTCTTCCCGAGAGGTGGAGATTGATAGGTTGGACAACCTTGTGCATAACCTTGGGCTTAAGAATGCGCTCTCTATGTTGGAGAACAAACTTGTGGACGATACCCTCTCGCTCTCCGGTATGGAGGAGAGGCTCACTACTCTTATGGGAGTTGAGAAGTTTAAGGAGGTTAATATGATATCTCTTGAGGAGTATGCCTCTATAACTGTTAAGGAGAATCTTAAGGCAAAGGAGAGGGTGGCTCTTGTTTATGCCGACGGTGAAATTGTTTTGAATGGCAAGGGCCTCCAGGTGGAGATGCCTACGCGGCAGAGCTTATCCGCAGGGCTCTTATGGAACTTAAGAGCGCCAAGCCGCTTGTTGTAAGTATGGGAGAGTATGCGGCCAGCGGCGGTTACTGGATAAGTGCTCAGGCAGATAAGATATATGCAGATTGCTCTACTCTTACAGGCTCTATAGGTGTCTTCAGCATTATTCCAAATCTGGCTCCGCTTGCAAAGCGGGTTGGCGTGAACGGAACGGTTGTGGGTACAGGCAGTCACGTGGGTATGGCCAATCTTATGAGACCTCTGGACAAGGCGGAGGTTAACTATATGACAGAGATGGTGGAGGATGTATATGGCAAGTTTGTGAAGATTGTTGCCAATGGAAGGAAGATGAGCGTGGAGGCTGTTGACAGCATTGCTCAGGGCAGAATATGGAGTGGCTCGAATGCTCAGGAGATAGGTCTTGTGGATGAGTTGGGTACTTTGGAGGATGCAATAGTCTATGCTGCAGATTTGGCTCAGATTGAGGGGGATTACAGATTGGTAAGGTTCCCTAAGCAGCCTACTGCAATGGAGGCTCTTATGGAGATGTTTGGGGCGGCAAGCAGCGCTGCTGCAAATGTGGCAGCTGTTGCCGAGAATCCGCAAGAGGCGGTTCAGAAGATTTTTGGTGAGGCTCTCAAGAACGGTAAGTCTACCGTATATGCAAGAGTTCCTTTTATTTGCAATATGATTTATTAGTTTTACTATGCAACAGGTTACCGTTTTTGTTCCTGCATCCATAGCAAATTTGGGGTGTGGGTTCGACATCATGGGCATGGCTATTGAGAGTGCCGGTGATATTGTTAGGATGGAGATGAGTGAGGGAGATGGAATTGAGATAATCAACAAGACAGATTTTGATATACCCTGCTCTGTTGAGGATAATGTGATGACTCCATCCATTAAGGCTATGCTTCAGGATAGGGGAGTGAAGGCTCACATAAGAGTTACTCTTATGGGCAAGATAATGCCGGGCAGCGGCATAGGCTCCAGTGCTGCCTCTGCCAGCGCGGCAGTCTTTGCGCTTAATCATCTCTTGGGCAAGCCCTATGACAGCAAGCGCCTTGTGGAGTTTGCTATGGAGGGTGAGGCGCTCTCAAGCGGTGGAGCCAAACACGCGGATAATGTGGCTCCTGCGCTGCTTGGAGGTATAGTTCTCATCTGTTCGTATCATCCGTTTGAGTATATTACCATACCTTTTCCAAAGGATTTCTGCGCGGTAGTTGCGCATCCTCATATTACGGTTAAGACCTCCGAGAGCCGTGCCGTTCTGCCGGAGAAGATTCCTCTGCACGATGCTATCCAACAGTGGGCAAACGTGGGAGGCCTTGTGTCCGGTTTTATGAAGGGAGATATGGGCCTGGTGGCAAGAAGTATGAGGGATGTTATTGTTGAGCCTTACAGAAAGCGTTTCATTCCCGGTTTTGACCAACTGGGCGAGAGGCTAATGGCAGAGGGTGGCGAGACCTTCAACATCTCCGGTTCCGGTCCCTCTGTCTTTGCGCTCTGTAAGGATGCCTCTGTAGGCGCCAGACTGGAGGTGATTATGGTTGAGCATTTCCAACAGTTTGGAATAAAGGTGGATACCTTCCTCTCCAAGGGAGATAATCTGGGCGCTCGTGTAATTTTCTGATTAATAACAATCTATTTTGCTCCAATATATGAGATTTTACAGTACAAGGGAGAAGAATCCGGCAGCCAGGCTCTTCTCTCTTAAGGAGGCTGCAATAATGGGACTTGCTCCGGATGGCGGACTCTTTATGCCGGAGAGAATACCTCAGGTGGATATGAAGAGGATAGAGGAACTCTCCAGCCGCTCCTTCCCGGAGATGGCAGCCTATCTGGCCTCGCTCTTCTTTGACGAGTTCTCGGAGAGCCAACTTCTGGAGGTCTGCA
>SFUD01000242.1 GCA_004561775.1 bacterium
CAATGTTGAGAAGAGGGACGGGTTCTCAAGCTGAGCCAAGTTTGAGACTTGAGTTGACTCCCCTGTCTGCAGTGAAGTTAAGGAGTTTGCCTGAGCAGAGGTCTGAGCAGAGGCCTGAGCAGATTTCTCAACATGGGACGATTTCTGGATCTTGGATGATTTTTCTGCCTGGGACGACTTCTCTGCCTGTGATGGTTTTGCGGCTGCAGATGGCCTCTCCGCCTGAGAAAGCCTCTCTGCCTGGGACGGCTTCTCGGTCTTGGATGGCTTTTCCGCCTGGGATGGTTTCTCCGCCTGGGATGGCTTCTCTGCCTGTGATGGCTTTGAAGCCTTGGCTGGTTTGGCAGCTCTCTGAACTACAGCCTTTCTTGGCTTGTTAGGCTTGCCAATGCCCTGGATAGCCTGTTCATCCAATATTTTATAGACAAGATCTTGTTTATCGTCAGATTTATGACCTGGAATATTCAGGTCTTTTGCAATAACTTTGAGTTCTTCTAAACTCTTATTGCTCAACTCAATAATATCGTACATTAAAACTTGATAATATAATTACCGATTATTTGACGGCAGTTGCCGGATACACAACTGGCCTCTTTTAGAATTTTCCACAAATATAAATACTACTTGCAGAAAAAACAAAAAAAGAGGCCGGAAAGTTTGTCCCAGAAAGCAATTTGACTACAAAAACTGTCAGTTTGCTGCCAGTTTACTGCCAATTTGCTGCCAAATTGCTGCTTATCAAATGCTAATTTACTGCTAATTTGCTGCTATTTTACCGCTATTGCATCTATCTCTACAAGAGCGTTTTTAGGCAGAGCTGCAGCCTGGAATGCCACTCTTGCAGGATATGGCTCGGAGAAGAATGTTGCATATACCTCATTTGCAGCAGCAAAATCTGCAATATTTGCAAGATATACGGTACACTTAACAACATCCTTGTAGGTATAACCGGCCTGATTAAGGATATAGCCAATATTGGTAAGAGACTGACGGCACTGCTCTTTTATGCCACCCTCTACAAAATTGCCTGTGGTTGCATCAATAGGAAGCTGGCCAGATACATATATTGTTCCATTTGCCTCAACGGCCTGGCTGTAAGGTCCAATTGCTTTGGGAGCCTTTTCACAAGATACTGCTTTGTTCATAGTTGTAAAATTATATGTGCTATTAATTGTTGTGTTGTAACGTATTAGCGGTCCCAGTAGCTTGCATTCTTTTTGTACTGGAGCAGGTCTGCCAGGGCAGATGCGTTTGCAGCTATTCGGAAGCTCCAGCTCTCCCACGTTCCGTTAGGAATCCAGGAGATGGAGATGCCAAAGCAGTGCAGGTCGTAAGAGCCGGAGAGCTGCGTGGTGGAGAGTTTAAGCTTGGTAAGGTCAAAGCCGGAGTTAAGGTTTACAGAGAGAGCCTCTGTAAATCTTACCTGCGAGGAGACGCCAAGTGTCATAAGATGGTTGTGCCTTGTAACCAGCTTCTCGTTGGTGTACTGATATGACCTTGAATAAGAGTAGTTGAAGTTCATATTAACAGACCACGGCACTTTAGGGTCTGTATAATAGACCCATCCTCCTGGGATATACTCACCAGTAATAGGGTCGTAATAGTATCTCTGATAAGATGGAGCCTGCCTGTGCCCGGGCGTATCGTCCCGCTGAGCGTTGTTTTGAGGGTCGCCCTGACTTGGGTCCGGCTTATAATCGCTTCCAAGTTTAAACTCTCCCTTGCCCTGGAAGGTGTAAGAGGTGGAGAAACTTGCATTCATAAGCCTGAAAAGGTTAAGGCCGCCCATCTTGGAGATATTGAACTTATTGTACCTGTTACCCTTCTCATCTATGGCATAAGGATCCAGAGAGGCATTGGCATTAAGAGCAAGCTTTCCAAAGATAGAGGTTGACATATTAACCTGAATCATAGAGAGCTTCATAGAGTCTGCCATAAAGTTGTAAGAACCTCCTATAGAGAGCTGGTCTATGATTTTTATCTTCTTAACACCCTTGCCTGTTGTATCTGCCCTGTCTCTCACCTTTGCCTCTAT
>SFUD01000243.1 GCA_004561775.1 bacterium
GCGCGCTCTCTCCACAAGGAAGAGCGAGTGGTCTGTAAAGGACTCCTCCGGGTTGGAGTAGCTGCGGAAACACTCCCCTTTGCGGTCGTCGTCGTGCTTATAGCTCTTGCCTCTCCAGTTGTGGCATTTTATTCCAAAGTGGTTGTTGGCCTTTGTGGCAAGCGGAGAGGTGCCATTTGCAGACTCTAGGCAGGCCTGCGCCAATGTTATGCTGGCAGGTATGCCATATCTCTTCATCTGCTCCACTGCAATATCCTTGTACTTCTCTATATATGCGCTCCTTACTCCCTGTTGTGCCGTAAGAGGCAGAAGTGAGACCATAAAGAGCAGCAGCAGCAGCGCTCTTGCCATTCTGAGATTGTATTTTGCCATTTATTAAGTTATATTTATACAAAAATAGTAAATTTGCAGAAAGGGGAGAAGATATGGAGAATAAAAGATTAATAATAGAGTATCGGGAGTATTCTTCTGAGGAAGAGCTTCCTAATGAGTATAAGGAGCTTTATGCAAAGGCAATAGAGGCTACAAAGGGCTCTTATGCGCCCTATTCCAATTTTCACGTAGGCGCCGCACTTCTGCTGGATAGCGGAGAGATTCTTACAGGCGCCAATCAGGAGAATATTGCATACCCTTCGGGGCTCTGCGCAGAGCGCGTTGCACTCTTTGGCGCCCACGCCAACAGACCGGAGAGGAGTGTGGAGGCTATTGCAATTGTAGCGGAGACAGGCGGAAGCATTACGGAGAGGTATGCCTTTCCTTGCGGGGCCTGCAGGCAGGTTATGATTGAGTCTCAGCAGAGAGCGGGCAAGAACATTAAGGTGCTTATTGGCAGCCGCAGCAAGATTCTGATGGTGGATTCTGTTACAGACCTGCTTCCTTTTGTCTTTGACGGATTGGAGGCATAAAATGCCTTGAGGCATAGAATACCTGAAAGCATAAGAGAGAGGGAAGTGTAAAAAAGAGAAAGGGTAAGCTTAATATATCGCACCGCTACAACCACATACCCTTGCTGCCTTCCGGCCCTGGGGGAGTTCTGCAGGAGCTGGTCGTATATGACTTACCCGTTGCAAAAGTAATTATATTTGGCATTATTTCAAAATATATGGAGAAAAAGATTAAGATTGCTGTTGGATTGTCGGGAGGAGTGGACTCCAGTGTGGCTGCATTGCTGCTTAAGCAGAGGGGAGATTGCGACCTTATTGGCATATATATGCAGAATTGGCACGATACGGAGGGCACCCTGCACGGAGATTGCGAGTGGGAGGAGGAGAAGACCTTAGCAGAAATGGTGGCCAAAAAGATTGGAATACCCTTCCACTTTGTGGATTTGAGCGACATATACCGCAAGAGGGTGGTGGACTATATGTTTGATGAGTACGAGCACGGCAGAACTCCTAATCCCGATGTGCTTTGCAACAGAGAGATAAAGTTTGATGCCTTTCTGCAGGAGGCGATTGCCCTTGGAGCAGACTATGTTGCCACAGGGCACTATTGCAGAAAGGAGGAGTATCTGGATAGCCGTGGACGCAAACTCTACCGCCTTATTGCCGGCGCAGACAAAAATAAGGACCAGAGCTATTTTCTCTGCCAATTGAGTCAGGAACAGCTCTCCAGGGCTCTCTTCCCGATAGGTGATTTGCCAAAGCCGGAGGTGCGCAGATTGGCTGCAGAGGCAGGGTTGCCAAGCGCTGCCAGAAAGGACTCGCAGGGAATCTGCTTTGTTGGCAAAGTGGACCTGCCGGTTTTCCTGCAGCAGAAGCTTAAGCCTAAGGAGGGAGATGTGGTGGAGATATTTGCCAAGCCGCAGGAGCGGGTCTTCTCCAAGGCGGAGAGCAGAAAGCTTACAGACCCCTACCCTACACAGCCTGCAGAGTATCCTGCCGTTACGCTTGAGGAGCTGGAGAGGCTCTCTGCTCCTGCCGTATATACCCCACAGGAGGGAAAGGTTGTTGGAGTGCACCAGGGCGCGCAGTTCTACACAATAGGTCAGCGCAGAGGGCTGGATATTGGGGGCCACAAGGAGTC
>SFUD01000007.1 GCA_004561775.1 bacterium
TCATACGACGACAGAATAGACCCTGTAGGAGCCTGCGTAGGTGTAAAGGGCTCCAGAATCCACGGCATTGTAAGGGAGCTCCGAAATGAGAATATAGATGTTATCAGCTGGACCAACAATACACAGCTGCTTGTTCAGAGGGCATTGAGTCCTGCAAAGATATCATCCATAAAGATAAGCGACGAGGACAACAAGATTTATGTTACCCTTAAGCCTACCGAGGTCTCTCTTGCCATTGGAAAGAATGGCAGCAACATTAAACTTGCCAGTATGCTTGTAGGCAAAGATATTGAGGTCTACAGAGAGCTTGACGGCAACGACGACGAGGAGGATGTTCTTCTTGGAGAATTCAGCGATGAGATAGACCAGTGGATTATAGATGCTCTGCGCGGCATAGGTTGCGACACCGCCAAGAGTGTTCTGTCACTCCCTGTATCTGAGATTGTACGCAGGGCAGACCTTGACGAAGAGACTGTTATAGATGTGCAGAAGATCTTGAGAGCAGAGTTTGAGGACGAGAAATAATCGGTAAAACATAGAATATTATTTAAATCGGGAGGAATAATATGGCAGATAACATTAGAATAGGAAAAGTACTTAAAGAATACAATATTGGCCTTGGCACCCTTGTGGATTTTCTCTCCAAGAAGGGTTATACTGTGGAGGCCAATCCAAATGCAAAGATTTCTGCGGAGGAGTTTGCTCTTGTGGAGAAGGAATTTGCCAAAGAGCAGAGAGCCAAAGAGGAGTCTAAGATGGTAGCCAAAAGTGTTAAGGAGATAATGAACCACGAGAAGGCCGAAGACCAGAAGAAGAGAGAGGAGAGGGAGGCCTTGCTGGAGGCTCAGAGAGCCAAAGAGCTGGAGCTCAAAAAAGAGCAGGAGCGCAAAGAGGCCGAGGAGAGAGCAAGGGCAGAGGAGCTCAAGGCTCAGGAACTTCTTAGAGAGATGGAGGCTGCTATGAAGAGAGAGGCCGAGGAGGCTGCCAAAAAGGCGGCAGAGGCAGCATCTGCGCAGAAGAGAGGCCCTGTTGTTGTAGGAAAGATAGATTTGTCCAAGCCTGCTCCAAAAACTCCCGATACTAAAGAGGAGCAGAGACCTGCAGCAGAGGAGAAGCCTGTAATTGAGCATATTGCCACCAAAGTTGAGAAACTTGCCGGCCCAGTCATTAAGGATACCATAGACCTCTCGCAATTTGAGCGCAAAAAGAGCCAGTCCAACGACTTTAAGGGTAATAAGAATAAGCGCGAGCGTATTCACAAAGGCAAGGAGAAGGTAGACCTGGACAAGGAGGTCTCCAAGAACAACAACTCCCAGAGGGATAAGAACAATCAGAAGGCTGCACAGAACAACGGCAACAATCAGCGCAACGCCAACAACGGCAAGCACGGCAAGAAGGAGCACTTCAAGCCAGTAAGGGCAGAGGTTGACGAGGACGAAGTTCAGAAGCAGATTAAGGAGACCTACCAGCGTATGGTAGAGGGCAAGGGCAAGACCAAAGGCTCCAAATACAGAAAGGAGAAGAGAGAGCTCCAGAGTCAGAAGATGATGGAGGAGGTTGAGCATCAGGCAGAGGAGAGCAAGATTCTTAAGGTAACGGAGTTTGTTACCGTAAATGACCTTGCCGTAATGATGGAGGTTCCTGTAACCAAAGTCATTGGAGCCTGTATGAGCCTTGGCCTTATGGTCTCCATAAACCAGAGATTGGATGCAGAGACCCTTGTGCTTGTTGCAGAGGAGTTTGGCTATAAGATAGACTTTGTAACAGCAGAGCTGCAGGAGACCATAGATGAGGAAAATCAGGCAGACAAGCCAGAGGACCTTCTTCCAAGACCTCCAATTGTAACCGTAATGGGACACGTAGACCACGGAAAGACCTCCCTGCTGGACCACATCCGCCAGACCAATGTAATTGCCGGAGAGGCTGGAGGAATTACCCAGCACATTGGAGCATATAATGTCACCCTTCCCGATGGCAGACATATCACCTTCCTGGACACCCCTGGCCACGAGGCCTTTACCGCAATGCGTGCAAGGGGCGCGCAGATGACAGACGTTGCCATTATCATAATTGCTGCGGATGACGCCATAATGCCTCAGACCAAAGAGGCAATTAACCACGCGCAGGCTGCAGGCGTGCCTATGGTCTTTGCAATAAACAAGATTGACAAGCCGGGCGCATATCCCGACAAGATAAGGGAGCAGCTCTCGCAGATGAACCTCCTTGTTGAGGAGTGGGGTGGAAAATACCAGTGCCAGGAGATCTCTGCAAAGAAGGGAACAGGTGTGGATGAACTCTTGGAGAAGGTGCTTCTGGAGGCAGATATGCTGGAGCTTAAGGCTAATCCAAACAAGAAGGCTATGGGAGCGGTAATTGAGAGCTCTCTGGACAAAGGCCGCGGATTCCTTGCCACAATACTTGTGCAGAGCGGAACGCTCCATATTGGAGACATTATGCTTAGCGGCTGCTATACAGGCCGCATAAAGGCTATGTTCAATGAGCGCGGCCAGCGTATAACAGAGGCCGGACCATCTACCCCTGTCTCTGTCTTGGGACTTAACGGCGCACCTACCGCAGGTGAGAAGTTCAATATCTTTGACGACGAGAAGGAGGCCAAAGATATTGCCAACAAACGTGAGCAGCTGCTTAGAATACAGGGCCTCAGAACTCAGAAGCATATTACCCTTGAGGAGATTGGACGCCGAATCGCCATTGGCAACTTCCAGGAGCTCAACATTATTGTAAAGGGAGATGTGGATGGCTCCATTGAGGCGCTCTCCGATTCCCTTATCAAACTCTCTACAGAGGAGATTCACGTAAATGTAATCCACAAGGCTGTGGGCGGCATATCAGAGTCCGATGTTCTGCTTGCGGCGGCATCCAATGCCATTATTGTAGGATTCCAGGTACGTCCATCTATGGGCGCGCGCAAGATAGCGGAGAGGGAGGGCATTCAGATAAGGCTCTACTCTGTAATCTACGACGCAATAAACGAGGTAAAGAGCGGTATAGAGGGTATGCTTGCGCCGGAGGAGAAAGAGGAGATTGCAGCAACTGCAGAGGTACGCGAGACCTTCAAGATCTCCAAGATTGGAACCATTGCCGGTTGTATGGTTAAGGAGGGAAAACTTACCAGAACCTCAAAGATACGTCTTATCAGGGATGGCATAGTTATCCATACCGGAGCACTTGGATCGCTCAAGAGATTCAAGGATGATGTAAAGGAGGTTGCGGCAGGTTACGACTGCGGTCTTAACATTGAGAACTATAACGATGTTAAGGTTGGAGATATCGTAGAGGCTTACCAGATTGTGGAGGTTAAACGATCCTTGTAAGAGAGAACTCCTTCATCCACCACTACAAGGCCGCCATTCAAGCGATTAAGCGAGAGGGCGGTCTTTTTGTCTGTATAGAGCAGATAGGGCAACTCTGCCGGCTCTGCGCCCAAAGATTCTGCCGCAGCCGCCATTGCGTCAATTACCTCCTGCTGCAACTGGCAGCAGACAAGATAGAAGCGGGCGTTATGCGCCTCCGACTGTGCGGCAAGTCGGAAGATTGTCTCCCAATCCTTTAATGAGAGGCTCTCCGCACTGCTTACAATAGAGAAGAGCACCCTTCCCTCCTCTGCCAATATATCCTGCGTAATATACTCCCCTGCGCCATTCTTCAATTGGAAATCTGCCGCAGTCCCTTCTCCCGATGGAGAGTCCTCTGCAGATGAGACAATGCTCTCCACAAAGGTCCAGGTAGTATCGGGAAGATTATCCAGTGTAAAGCTCTCCCTCCTCCCCTCTTTCTGATAAACAAAGAGGGCATCATAGAGCGCACCTGCGCCTCCCTCTGCCATCTCCCTTAGGTCTGTACCCTTTCGGAACTGGCCAAAGTCTGCCAGCGGCTTGTACCAGAGGCTATAGGAGAAGATGAGGAGCTCCAGCACAACCGCCGCTCCCATAAGCAGCATAGCTCTCTTTGGAGAGATGGAGATGCGCTTGGCGCAGTCACCTTTGGGGTAGAGCAGCAAAAAGAGGGCGCATCCAAGCAGAAGCAGATTCTTAAGGAAGGTCTCTGTGTTGCTAAGTTTTATTGCCTCGCCAAAGCAGCCGCAGTCATCTATCGGGAGTATGGTAAGATTAAGAATGGTTATAATTGTCATAACCGCCATAAAGAGAAGCAGCAGCGGCACTGCAAGGGCCATACGCACCTTTGCCGCCAGGGCCGCGCCTATTATGAACTCTACAAGGCAGAGAAGGGCCGCAATTGTTGTGGAGAGGCTCTGCAACCCCTCCAAACCCATTGCCTGCAGGTACTCCTCCACCTTAAGGATGGTACCCATAGGGTCTGCCGCCTTAAGGATTGCAAATAGCATAAAGAAGAGCCCCACGGCAATAGCCACTCCTCTGTAAAGGTAACGCATCATAATCCCGCAATTATTTCATAAGAGCCTCCAACTCCACCTTCAGGCGGGAGAAGATCTCCTCAGGCGGCAGCATAGTTCCGTCACTTGCAGAGCAATCCACCCTTTTAAAGTTGCTGTCCAGCTCTGTCTGCTGCAGGTAGAGGTTGCGCACCCTGCTCTGAAAGGCAATGTCGGCCTCGTGTATATCCGATTTGCCATTAAGGTATTCCCTCTCCGCGCCCTCTCTCTGCTCTTTAAGCTTTTTGTCCACAAAGGAGAGGGGAACATCCAGGAAGAGGTTAAGGTCTGGCTTGGGAATATTGAAGATATTGTACTCCGTCTCAAATATCCAGTTCCTCAACTCCGCCGCAGACTCCGCATTCTCCAGTTTGGAGCACTGATAGGCAATGTTGGAATAGACATATCTGTCCAGAAGCACCCACTTTCCGCTCTCCAGCCAGCCTCTTATCTGGGCTGCGGCGTGGTGTCTGTCCTCTGCAAAGAGCAGCGCCACCAGCTGCGGATGAACCTGCTCTATGGAGCCAAACTCGCCGCGCAGGAAACGGGCAATAAGAGAACCGTAAAGTCCGTCGTATCTTGGGAAATGCATATACTCCAGCTCTATCCCTTTGGAAATTATATAATTCTTTACGGCATTAACCTGTGTGCTCTTGCCTGCGCCATCAAGACCTTCTATAACAATAAGCATAAGTCTTATAAATCTTTTATATCTTTGAATGCAAAAATACATAAAATTTGGAACTCTATGCAGCAAAGAGAGATATTGGTAATGGGCATAATTAATGTGAATCGGGAGTCCTTTTATGAGGGCAGCCGGTGCACTGCAGAGGATTTTTACAGGAGGCTCTCCAAGGCATTTGAAGAGGGAGCGGATATTGTGGATATAGGCGCCTGCTCCACCCGCCCCGGCTCCACGCCACTCTCCCCGGAGGAGGAGTGGGCCAACCTTGCAGCGGTTCTTGGCAAGGTAAATGACTATTTCCGCCGCTCCGGCACCCCAAGAGAGGTCTCATTCAAAGGCAGGCTCCTGCCCAGAATCTCCATAGACACCTTCCGCTCTCTTATAGTAAAGCGCTCCTACGAGCTCATAGGACCCTTCATTGTAAATGACATCTCTTTTGGAGAGGCAGACCCGCACATCTTCTCTACAGTAGCGGAATTGAGACTCCCCTATATTGCAATGCATATGCGCGGAACTCCTCAGACAATGCAGCAGCTCTGCAACTATCCGCAAGGGGTCACAAAAGAGGTTACAAACTATTTTATAGAGCGCTGCACCCTTGCCGAGCGCGCAGGCATAGAGCAGATAATCATAGACCCCGGCTTTGGCTTTGCCAAGAGTGTAGAGCAGAACTACCAACTGGTAAGAGATTTGGGCAAAATAAAAGAGGCCGTTGGCGCGGCCTTGGGCAAAGAGGAGAGCAATGTTGCGCTGCTTGCCGCCCTCTCCAGAAAGAGTATGTTGTGGAGGCCTCTGGGCATTACTCCCAACGAGGCTCTTCCTGCCACAGTGGCTATGCACCTCCAATGCCTGCTAAATGGCGCAGATATGATAAGAGTGCACGACATTCCCGAAGGGGTTCAATGTCGCACACTCTTCCATCTTCTTAACAAAGAGTAGCGCTACCTGCCTGTATAGTTCTGCGGCGTAATGCGCAAAAGTTCCTCCTTAACACTCTGCGAAACATCCAGAGAGAGTATAAAGTTCTTAATGCTCTCCTTGGTAATAGTGTGCCCGCGGGTAAGGGACTTGAGCGCCTCGTATGGATTAGGATAGGCCTCTCTTCTCAAAATTGTCTGGATTGCCTCAGCCACCACAGCCCAATTCTCCTCAAGGTCTGCATTCAGCCTCTCCTTGTTTAGAATAAGCTTCCCGAGCCCCTTCTGCAGGGAGTTGAAGGAGATTTTGGTGTGTGCCAGCGGCACTCCCACATTTCTAAGCACAGTAGAATCTGTAAGGTCTCTCTGCAATCTGGAGATTGGCAATTTTCCCGACAGATGAGCAAATATTGCATTTGCAATGCCAAGATTCCCCTCCGCATTCTCAAAATCGATAGGGTTAACCTTATGAGGCATTGCAGAACTGCCCACCTCTCCTGCCTTCACCTTCTGCATAAAGTAGCCCATAGAGATATACATCCAGATATCTCTTGCCATATCTATACAGATGGTATTGATTCTCTTAAGAGCATCAAAGATTGCGGCAAGATTGTCATAATGCTCTATCTGGGTTGTAGGGAATGAGCGCTTAAGACCAAGGCTCTTTACAAAATTGCGTGCAAAGAGATTCCATTCTACAGCCGGATAGGCCACATTGTGGGCATTCATATTGCCTGTTGCTCCGCCAAACTTTGCCGGAACGGGTATTGCCTTAAGCTCCCTCAACTGCTCCTCCAGACGCACAACATATACCTTTATCTCCTTGCCCAGACGGGTTGGGGATGCAGGCTGACCGTGTGTGCGGGCAAGCATAGGAACATTCCTCCACTCTGCCGCATAGCCCTTGAGGGTCTTTAGAAGGAGTGCAAAATCGGGATAATAGACCTCCTGCAGATACTCCTTAAGGCTAAGAGGAACGGCTGTGTTATTGATATCCTGAGAGGTAAGTCCAAAGTGGACAAACTCCTGATAGGCCTCCCAGCCATTCTCTTTGAAGCGCTCCTTTATGAAGTACTCCACCGCCTTTACATCGTGGTTGGTAACCTTCTCTATCTCCTTTATCCTGGCAGCGTTCTCTGGTGTAAAATTAAGATAGATAGCCCTCAACTTCTCTATATTCTGCTCTATGCAGAAACCCTCCAACTCCTTCAGAGGAATTCTGCAGAGGGCCGCAAAGTACTCTATCTCTACTCTTACCCTATACTTTATAAGCGCATACTCGGAGAAATAGCCGCTCAGGCTCTCCACCTGTCTTGAATATCTTCCATCTATGGGAGATACGTTAAGAAGTGCATTCAGAGACATATGCCGCAATTACATATACTGCTCAAAATACTTGAGGAACTGGGTTCTCTCCAGCTTCTCCTCATTCTTGCTATCTGCAGCGTTCATCTTTCCGCAATACTCCTTTACAGAGGCATAGCCGTGTCTGCTCTGCCAATCTGCAACAGTCTCCTTTGCCTTGCCTATCCACTCGTTTCCGTTACTGTAGATTGCGCTGCAAACCTCTACTGCAGAAGCGCCTGCCAGAATAGCCTTTACAACATCCTCGCCGCTGTGAACTCCACCGGAGACTGCAATATCCACATTCTTTACAGCTGCAGAGATAATGCCTGTCCAACGGAGCGGTGTGGCAAGGTCTGCAGGGGTTGTGAAGACATTTGCAGTTGTGTACTGCATCTTCTCAATATCTATGTTGGTCTGATAGAATCTGTTGAAGAGCACAACAGCATCTGCGCCGGCAATCTTGAGTTTGCTTACCAAGCTTGCAGGATTGGTAACGTTAGAACCAAGCTTCATTATTACAGGAATCTTTACGCAAGCCTTTATAGCCTTGAGAATCTCCACGTGTTTCTCCTCAAACTCGCCATCCTTGTAATCCACTGCTGTTCTGATACCCATAACGTTAAGCTCAAGGGCATCTGCGCCGGCCTCCTCAATTACCTTTGCAAAATCCTTCCACTCTCCATTGCTGAAGCAATTGATACTTGCAATAATAGGAATGCTGCAGAGGCTCTTGCTCTCCTTAATAAGATTCACATACTCCTGCAACATTGCAGAGCGCATATAACCCTGCATATAATCCAGTTCCTCTGTATGCACGCCGCCCTGATTAATCTGGGCAGCCTGTGAAACTATATTCTCCTCAAAGAGAGATTTGAGCACTATTGCGCCGGCTCCGGCCTCCTCCAGTTTCTTATTATTGGCAGGAATACTTGTACGTCCGCAACTGCTTACAATAACAGGATTTTTAAGCTCTAATCCGGCAAAACTTGTCTTAAGGTCACTCATAGTAATATATAATAAATTGATTTTTGCACACTAATTCACAAATATACAGAAATAATCCCAATTATGTAACGTCAAAGTTCACTTTGTTATACAGGAGACTATATTGTAATTGTGACAATACCTCCATAAGGGGTAAGTTTGTCAAAGGCCTCCTCTCTCTTTACAACTCCTGCAATAATCTGAGCGCAGAGCAGCACACCTCCGTGAGTAAAGAGAAGCACATTCTCCGCCCCCGGCGCAAGGGCTCCGCTCTTCAGCTGCTCCAGAAAGGAGCGCACCCTCTGCAGCTGGTCTCCAAAGGACTCGCCATTGGGCACCCTGTTGTTAAAGAAATCCTCATAGAAGCTCTTGGAGCGCGGATCTTTGTAGATATCGTCAAAGGTCATCATCTCAAAATCTCCAAAATTAAGCTCCATAAGCCTGCTGTCGTCCACGGCAGAATAGCCGCAGAAGGCAGCCAGTTTGCGGCATCGGGAGAGAGGGCTGCAGAATACCGCATCAAAGGCAATCCCCATAGCCTCCAGATTGCGTCCCACAACGGTTGCCTCCTCTTCAAAAGTCTCTTTCAGAGGCACATCTGTATATCCGTAGCATACCTCCTTAGGAAGAGCCACAGAGGTATGACGCACCAGTACTATCTTCATAATGCAAATGTTGTAAAAGTAAGGTAGAATGAGAGTTCACAAAGCAGAAAGAGCGCCCCGCAGCAATCTCCGGTATAGCCCCCTATGCGCCTCTTCATAAGTGCAATAAGCAAGAGAAAGAGTATTACAGGCACCAGGGCAAGCAACGCAACCTGCTGCCATCCCAAGTTGCACATATATGGCGAAACAAAGTGGTGCAGCAGCAGAAGGCTTGCGGCCATTACAACAAGATTAATTAGCAGGAAGAGAAGGGACATCTTAACATAAACCACCTTGGCCTTGCTCTCCTCCTCCTTTCGCGCGTATGGCAGCAATTGGATAATATGCGCAGAGAGAGCCTTTGAGAAGATATCTCCAAAGAGAATCACATAAGGCGCAACCTCCCGCGGCAGAGCGGCAATGGCGGAGCAGAGCAGCAAGAAATAGATTATTAGCCCTATTACTCCGTAACTCCCTATAAATGAATCCTTCATTATTGCAAGTATGCGCTCTCTGGTGGTGCCTCCCCCAAAGCCGTCGCAGAGGTCTGCCAGACCATCCTCGTGCAGGGCGCCCGTTGCAAGCAGTCGCAGCACAACAGCAACAATTGCAGCTATGAGGGCCGGGAAGAGGTGCGCGGCGGCAAAAAAACCCGCAGCCATAATGCCCCCTGTAATTATGCCTGCAAACCACCAATAGTTTACAATACTCTTGAAGGCCTCTGCAGGAGGATTATATAACCTCCAGAAAGGCAGTCTGGTAAAGAAGACCAATGCCGCGTACAGACTCTTCATCTCTAATCAAAATATTTTGTAATGGAGGCTCCCTTAAAAGAATCCATCTCTGTAATCATTCTTACAGCGCTCTCCAGAATAGGGTAAGCGCAGATTGCGCCTGTGCCCTCTCCCAGCCTGAAGCCCAGACTTACAAGCGGTTTGGCATTCATAAGGTCCAGTGCCCTCCTGTGGCCATTCTCATCTCCGCAATGCCCGAATATGGCATAATCCAGCACCTGCGGATAGAGTTTGGAAGCCGCCAGAATGCAGTTTGTCATAATAAATCCATCCACAAGAATAATCTTGCCCAGCTCTGCCGCGCGCAGCATGCCTCCAATTGTCATACACATCTCAAAGCCGCCAAACCAGCGTATCACCTCCCTTGCATAGGCTTGCGAAGAGGGCTCTACTCCCGATGCTGCCCGCATATTCTCCACAGCGCGCGCCAGCACCTCTGCCTTGCAGCGGAATGCCCCCAAAGAGGCTCATCCAGATAGAGGATGGTGAGGTATTGGCTATGCCCATCTCTCCAAAAGAGAGCACATTGCTACCCCTCTCACACACCTTGTCCACCACCAGGGCGCCCCTTTTGAAGCACTCCTCCATCTCCTCCAGGCTCATTGCCGGGCCATAGAGAAAATTATCCGTACCCTTGCGCATCTTCAGGTCTATGATGCCACAGATTTTGGAGGTTGTCTCAGAAGGAACCGAATCGCCATCGGGAGCAAAAGTATTTGGAATATAAGCAGAATCATCCGCTATGGCATCGGGAGTAAGA
>SFUD01000244.1 GCA_004561775.1 bacterium
CGTAGTTCTGACCTGTATGGGCAAGAATAACGTCAAAGTACTGGCGTGTCTTGTTAATGACTGCTGCAAGTCGGATAATCTCCGGTCTTGTGCCTACAATAATGAGCAACTTAAGTTTACTGTTCTCCTTAAAGTGGACATCTGACTAGTCTGTACGTAGATTCATATTTATTTTACTTTTCTTATTTACTTTGCCATTTTGTCTCCCCTCTCCCAAACCTCCACCAACTGACTGTAGGTTATAAATCTGCACCCGTCGCCCTTCATAGCCTCTATGAACCTGCCCAGGCGCTCTGCTAGCTGGTTGCCGCTATGGTTGCGCATAATCCACTTGGTCTTAAACTCGGGATGCGCCTTAAGATTGTAAAACTCCCAAGGGTGGAAATAGGTGGTAAAAAAGCCGTTGCTCTTAATCACCCTGCGCGCAAACCACCTATAGAGCCCCTCCGGGAAGTTATGGAGCGCCAGCCAGAAGAGTGGAATGCGCAGCAGCGGCGTAACAGAGACAGGGATTTGCAGCACCTTGCCGCTGTAAAATGGCCTTCGCGGCATATTAAGGTGCATATAGCGGCCCGGAATAAATGCAGGATTTAGAGAGGAGTTGTAGAGATATCCTGCATTCTCTATATCCCGATTGCTTACATCGAACATTCTGGGTTGCCTGTATCCCACAACAGGCCTGCGCTGCAGAAAGGTGGGGTCTATCCCATTTAACACCGACTCCACAATGCGCTTAGACTCTGCAACATCTGTGGCCTTGGGCTCCCAATGGTCTACGCCGTGGCAGCCCACCTCGTGCCCCTCCTCCATAATTCTGCGCATCTGCAGAGGGGCATTTGCCGCAAAATTGCCTGTGCAGAAGAAGGTGGCGCACACCCCCTTCTCCTTAAGGATATCCAGAATCCTCTCTGTGCCAAATCGGGAGACCTCCATCCCCTCCTCCAGGGTATTCCAAGGCACATTGCTCTCCCTTGGCACATCAAACTCCTCCGTATCAAAACTCAGGAGTATATATTTCTCATCTCTATTCAAGACCATACATCTTCTTGTAATAGTTCTCATACTCGCCGCTGGTCACGCTCTCCAGCCACTCACTATTCTCCAGGTACCATCTGGCGGTTATCTCTATTCCCTCTTCAAACTGCAGCTGCGGTTCCCAGCCAAGCTGTCTCTGAAGTTTTCGGGAGTCTATTGCATAGCGGAGGTCGTGCCCGGAGCGGTCTGCAACAAAGGTTATCAGGTTCATATCCTCTCCCTCTGCCCTGCCAAGCAATCTGTCTACGGTCTTTACAAGCACCCGCACCAAATCTATGTTGCGCCACTCGTTAAAGCCGCCAATGTTGTAGCTCTCTGCCACCTCTCCCTTATGGAAGATTAAGTCTATTGCCCGCGCGTGGTCCTCTACATAGAGCCAGTCTCTTACATTCTCGCCTGTTCCATATACCGGCAGCGGCTTGCGGTGAAGGATGTTGTTTATAAAGAGCGGTATCAGCTTCTCCGGGAACTGATACGGACCATAGTTGTTTGAGCAGTTTGTTACTATTACAGGCAGGCCATAGGTATGGTGGAAGGCCTTTACAAAGTGGTCCGATGCAGCCTTGCTTGCGCTGTAGGGACTGCGCGGCGCATACTTCAGCTCCTCTGTGAAGAACTCTGTGCCATAGGCCAGATGCTTAACCCCGCTGGATGCCTTTGTGCTGAATGGCGGCTCCACCCCTTGCGGGCAGCTCACCTCCAGCGCGCCGTACACCTCGTCGGTAGAGATGTGATAGAACCTGCACGGCACCACCTTGTCACCCTCGCCGGCTATGCCAACACCAGCGCATTCGGTTGCGCCCTCCGCGCCGGCGCTACCTGCGCCTTGCTCCATTACATAAGGTCTTGGCAGCGAGCTCCAATAGCACTTTGCCGCCTGCAGCAGGGAGAGCGTGCCCATAACATTTGTCTGCGCAAAGGCAAGCGGCTCCTTAATGCTGCGGTCCACGTGACTCTCTGCCGCAAGATGAATAATG
>SFUD01000245.1 GCA_004561775.1 bacterium
AACCAACTGAACCTCCCCACTGATATGACGGGAGTGAGTTCCACAACTCGGAGGCAAAGGCGGTATGAATATCCCAGTCCCAGTTGTCATACTCAAAGCCACCGGTAAGAATCATATCCTTTCCTACGGATATGGTCCAGTTGTTAAAGGTGAAATCCAATTTGAAATAATCGAGGAAATTTACATCGTCCGACCTGCCGATGTTCTTGTAGAGCAGGTAAGAATCCTCTGCTCTGAGCCAATGGTTGGCTATTGTCCAAGAAAAATGTTCTGATAATGAACCCTCAAAAAGGGTGTAAAGTGAAGAGTTACCGAAACTCGAACCTGATTTGTTGCCATCACCGTTACCTAACCACGGATTAACCTCCAAACGAGGTATGATAGAGACCCGGCCATACTTACCGGGTGTGCTAGCCTCTTGCGAGATAG
The DNA here is from genome assembly GCA_004561775.1 of bacterium. Classification (GTDB taxonomy): domain Bacteria; phylum Bacteroidota; class Bacteroidia; order Bacteroidales; family UBA932; genus Egerieousia. The sequence goes on from SFUD01000245.1 coordinate 430, forward strand.
CTAGCGAGCTCAGCATCAGAGCCACCAACAATAAAAGTATTTTCTTCATTTCTTACCATAAAATAAGGATTGGTTAAACATGGCCGCAAATATAAATACTTTTTTCTCTGCAATAGCTTTTTTTTGAAAAAATATGCAGAGAAGGTGGCTCTAAAGGGCTATACGGTGCGCATTACTACCTGGTTTGCCAGCGCTGCAAAGGCATTCTCGTTCTGCTCAAGGGCGGCAGGGGTTCCGTTGTCGCCACTCTCGCGGATGCTCTGGACTAAAGGTATCTGTGCAAGAAGGTCAAGGTTGTATTTCTCGGCTATTGCCTTGCAGCCCTCTTTGCCAAAGATGTAATATCTGTTGTTTGGCAGCTCTGCAGGGGTAAACCACGCCATATTCTCAACTATGCCAAGAATCTCCTTGTCCACATCGGGATTACGGAAGAGATTTATCCCCTTCTCTACATCTGCAAGGGCCACTGCCTGTGGTGTGCTTACAATTATTGCTCCGTCCAGCGGCAAATCCTTTACAAGGCTTATGTGTATGTCTCCTGTGCCGGGAGGGAGGTCCAGCAGCAGAAAGTCCAGCTGGCCCCACTTAACCTGCAGCACCATCTGCTTGAGGGCATTGCAGGCCATTGGCCCACGCCATATAAGAGCTTGTTCCGGAGCGGTAAAATAGCCTATGGAGATCCACTTTATGCCATATTTCTCTATTGGCACTATAAGCTGCTCGGAGGGGTTCTCTTCATTTGCCCAAACCTCCGGCTGCAGCCCCTCTGTGGCTGTCATCTTTGGTATGGAGGGACCATATACATCCGCATCTGCCACTCCTACGCTATAGCCCATACGGGCGAGGGCTATGGCAAGGTTTACCGTTACGGTAGATTTGCCCACTCCACCCTTTCCGGATGCTATGGCTATTATCTTTCCAACCTCCTCCAACTGTTCAAACCCAAGGTCATTCACATTGGTTCCGCTCCTCTTTTCGCTCTCTCTCACCAGCTCTGTAATATAGACCTTTGTGCCGGGAAAGGCGCTGAGGATTCTCTTCTCGCAGGCCTCTTTAAGGTCTGCAACCAGAGCATCCGGCTTCTTGAAGACAAGTTTGAATTTAACTTTGGAAGGGGCGTCGCCGCCATCCTCTATCTTTATGTCCTCTACAAGACCAAGTTCAACTATGCTCTTCTCCAAGGCAGGGTGAATTACGCCTGCAAGAATCTCTGCTACTGCTTCTTTTGTCATTCTTTGCTATTTTACAATTTTCATCTCATCAAGCAACCAGCCGGCACCGCCAAACTTGTCTATGATGAAGAGTACGTATCTTATATCAACAGAGATGCATCTCTGAAGTTCAGGCTCAAAGAGCACATCGCTGCTCATAGACTCAATGTTGCCGTCAAAGGCAAGGCCTATAAGTTCTCCCTTGGCATTCATTATAGGGCTGCCGGAGTTGCCTCCTGTAATATCGTTGGTAGAGATGAATGCTACAGGCACATCTCCGGAAGGGAGCGCGTAAGAGCCATATTTAGGGTTTACAAAATCTCTCTTTCTGTAGAGCTCCTTCAACTTTTCTGGAACTTCAAACTC
>SFUD01000246.1 GCA_004561775.1 bacterium
GCTATGTTCCTTTGCGGTGTGCTGTTGCCAATGCAAAACTCTATGTGAATAGGGCAGAGGGTTTTATAGGTACAAACCTGAAGAGAGACGATTCTGCAGAATTTGTATGCGAGTGCTCGGACATAGACGATATCATCATCTTTACCAAAGAGGGTAAATATATGGTTACCAAGATATCGGAGAAGAAGTTCATTGCCAAGAACATCATCTATGCCGGAGTCTTCAGCAAGAACGACGAGAGGACTATATATAATGTGGCCTATCGGGACGGCAGAATGGGGGTTGTATATGTAAAGAGGTTTGCTGTTACAAGCATAACAAGGGATAAGGAGTATGACCTTACCCAGGGCAAGCCGGATTCTGCAGTTCTGTGGTTTTCCGCAAACCACAATGGTGAGGCGGAGGTGCTTAAGGTCTTCCTCAGACCAAAGCCTAAGCTTAAAAAGCTGCTCTTTGAGTTTGATTTTGCCTCTATTGCTGTAAAGGGAAAGGCCTCTATGGGAAATATTCTCTCAAAGAACCCAATTCACAAGATATCTCTCAAATCCAAGGGTGTCTCTACAATAGGGGGCAAGCCTATCTGGTTTGATACCGCTATAAACAGGCTCAACGAGGAGCAGCACGGACTCTATCTTGGAGAGTTTCATAACGACGATCATATTCTTGCAATCTACAAAGACGGAACCTTCTACACCTCCAACTACGACATTAGCAACCGCTATCAGGGCGAGGTGGTGCGCATAGAGAAGTTTGATGCGCAAAAGACCTTCAGCGCAATCTACTACGATGGGGAAGTGCAGGCCTTTTATGTAAAACGCTTCTCCTTTGAGCGGAGCGATTCCATTGCCACACCATTTATATCAGATGCCAAAGGCTCATATCTTGTGGCAATTACAGACGACAGATATCCTCAGCTGGAGATAACCTTTGGCGGCAAGAACGAGGGCAGACCGGCAGAGCGTATGGATGTTGAGGAGTTTATAGGCAAGAAGGGCTTCAAGGCAAAGGGCAAGAGAATAACCTATTACCAGGTGGCAGAGGTGAAATTTATAGAGCCTCTGCAAAAGCAGGAGCCTGAGACTCCGGAAGAGCCTGAAACTCCGGAGAATGAGAATATGCCGGAGACCCCGGAGATGTCGGAGAATCCGAATGTGCCAGAGAATCCTAATGTGCCGGAGAACCCTGCGCGCAATCCTTATGATGCAACAATAGAGGAGCCTACACTATTCTGATTATAATACTCTCTTTATGATACTCTCTCTATGCGGTTTTATGGGTGCCGGCAAGAGCACCATTGCCAAGAGGCTCTCTTATCAGTTGGGCTGCAGGCTTATAGATATGGATGCCTACATTGTCTCAAAGAGCGGCCGTACAATCCCGCAAATCTTTAAAGAGGAGGGGGAGGCTGCCTTCCGCACTATGGAGAGGGAGGCGGCTAGGGAGATTGTTGCAAGATATAATACTCCGGAGGAGAAGAAGCTGGACGCCAACGGCAATGAGTATGTAACTCTTGTGCTCTCATTGGGCGGAGGTGCGCTAACCGGCAGCGAGACTGCCCAGGTGATAAAGGAGAATACAATCTGCGTCTATCTTAAATGCAGTGTGGACCTTCTGCTGCAGAGGCTTGCAGAGGGGCACTCAGAGAGGCCGCTCATAATGAACAAGAGCAGGGAGGAGCTGAGGGAGTATATTGCCTCAACCCTTGCGCTCCGCAATCCATCATATATTGGCAACTCCCGCATAATAGTTGAGTGCGACGGCAAGAGCGCTGCCGATATCTGCAATGAAATAATTGGCCATTTGGAGTAACCCGCCCCTCTCTTCTAATCTCTTCAGCTCTCTTCAAATCTCTTCAGTTCTCTTCTGCAAGGGCCACTATGGGCGTTAGCCCAGCAGCCTCTTTTGCAGGTATGTATCCCGATAGCAATCCAATCAGAACTGCCAGCCCTATTGCGCAGAGAATCCATTGCCACGGCATTATGAAGGAGGCCTCCAGCAGAAGC
>SFUD01000008.1 GCA_004561775.1 bacterium
ACCCAGCGCTTCTGGATTTCAAACAGAACGAGAACCTTAACATCCCCTCCATCTACTCCTATGCAAAATATGTGGAGAACAGGCTTATCCTCTACAGAGGCAGGTACAACTACTCCACTACTCTAAATGACAAGGAGATTGATGAGGGCTTCTCCACCTATCGGGAGGATAATTACCTGCACTTTGCAAACAGAATGCCTCTTGGTGATATAATAATTGTAAGCCGCCCGCAGCGGAGCATCTTCCCATATATAGTCTCCTTCTCCTATATGATGCTCTTCTATCTGCTCATTGCAATAATCTTCCTAAGGCTAAGAAGGGCAAAAAAGAACCTCAGCCGCCTGAGGATTCCAAAGAACTCTTTCCGCAGAAGGGTTACTATGCTTATAACCACCTCTCTGGTGCTGGCACTTGCCTTTATGGGTGTGGGAAGTGTGTGGTTCTGCATAAATTACTACAGAAGCTCCAACAGGGCGCAGATGGAGGAGAAGCTGCAATCTGTGCAGACCACCCTCTCCGACTTCTGCAAATATGCCAACCAGTACAACGACATTAATACTCCCGACCTCTTCCAGGCAATGAACCGCATCTCCAACAATGCGCAGGTGGACATTAACCTCTATGACCCGCACGGCAGGCTTATACGCTCTACCAGAAATGAGCTCTTTGACAGGTTCATTTTGTCTTCCCGAATGAGTTCGGAATCCTATTATCAGATAATTACCCAGAACCGAAGGCAGTACGTAAAAGAGGAGTCCATTGGAAAAATACACTTTAAATCTGTATACGCGCCTATCTTAAACAATCAGGGCAAGCTTATTGCCATAGCCAACATTCCATATTTTGCGCGCAGTTCAGATTTAAGCATAGATATCTCTTATGTGGTTGCCACCATTATAAACATCTATATCCTGCTTATTCTTGCTGCCGCTCTGCTGGGCACCATTCTGGCCAACTCCTTCTCCAAACCTCTTGCAGAGCTTAGCAACAAGCTTAAACTCATAGACCTCTCCAAACATGCGGAGCATATCAACTACAAGAGCAACGACGAGTTGGGCTCTCTTGTAATTGCCTATAACAAGATGGTGGACGACCTGGAGGAGAGCACCTCCAAACTTGCGCAGCAGGAGAGGGAGCACGCCTGGAGCGAGATGGCGCGTCAGATTGCGCACGAGATTAAGAATCCTCTTACCCCTATGCGCCTTAGCATTCAGCACCTTATACGTCTTAAGAGGCAGAATGTGCCGGGTTGGGAGGAGAAGCTGGAGGCTGTAGGCAACTCCATTCTGGAGCAGATAGAGATTCTCTCAGATACAGCCTCGGAGTTCTCCAGTTTTGCAAAGTTCTATGTGGAGGATAATCAGGTTGTGGATTTGGGCGAACTGCTGCAGGAGCAGAAGACTCTCTTTGACACCAGGGAGAATATTAAGATTCTGTACGACCGTCCGGAGGGCAAATGTCTCTCTCTTGTGCGCAGAGGCCAGATTGTTAGGGTTATTGTAAATTATCTCTCTAATGCCATACAGGCTCTGGAGGAGATTGGAAAGGGCTATATAAGAATATCAATATATAAGGAGGGCGCCTATTGGAAGGTTAAGGTAGAGGATAGCGGCAACGGCGTCAAGGAGGAGAACAGGGGGAAACTCTTCAGTCCCAACTTTACCACAAAGAGCAGCGGCACAGGTCTTGGACTTGCCATAAGCCGCAACGTTGTGGAGCAGAGCGGCGGAGAGGTTGGTTACAACACCTCTCAGCTCCTTGGAGGGGCCTGCTTCTGGTTTACCCTCCCTATCTATTAAATCTGTTAAAGCATTGTTATCGGGATGAAAATCAAGGCTATAATACGCTCTATGAGGCTTAGGACACTGCCTCTCTCTTTGGCAGGAGTGCTGCTTGGGCTTCTGCTGGCTCTGCAGAGCTTCTCTGCTGGTTGGCCGCTTATTGTTATGCTGCTGCTAACCACAGCATCTCTTCAGGTGCTCTCCAACATCTCCAATGAGCTGGGAGATTTTTTGCACGGCGTGGACAATGAGCAGAGGGGCGGGCCGCAATATGCCCTGCAGAAGGGGGAGCTGACGGTTGAGCAGTTGCGCAAATGCGTTCTCTTTATGGAGATTTTCTGCTACATCTGCGGAGTTGCAATGATTCTGCTCTCTTTTGGCACTCTGCTGGAATGGGAGCCTGCAATGCTGCTGCTTCTGGGCATTGCCGCTGTTTGGGCAGCCAAGCACTATACACTTGGGAAGCGCCCGTACGGCTATATGGCTATGGGAGACCTCTTTGTCTTTATCTTCTTTGGGCTGGTGCCTGTTATTGGAGGCTATTTTGTAATCTCCCACTCCCTCTTGCAGATAGAGATTCTGCTGCCGGCAATTACGCTGGGGCTCTTTAGCGTGGCAGTGCTTAATGTAAACAATATAAGGGATATGCAGACAGATGAGGGCAAGAGAATCACAATTCCCCTGCTTATAGGCAAAAGTGCCGCAAAGGTATATCAGAGCCTGCTCATTATTATAGGCTGGTGCTGCGCAATAGCGTTTCTGGTAATAAAAGGGAGCACCTACGGCTATTTCTGCCTGCTTACTGCACCCCTCTTTCTTATGCACTTGCGCGGGGTATGGCAGAAGAACGGCAGTTCTCTGGACCCTATGCTGCCTATGCTTGTAATAGCCACCTTCTGCTTCTCTCTACTGCTGGGTTTTGGTTTGCTAATGTAACTGATTATTATTATGCCACAAAAAGCCTTTATAGAGGCAATGTTTGACGACATTGCCAAGAATTATACAAGTTTTAACCATATCTCCTCCTTCTTCAATGACAAGATATGGAGAATGAGAGCTGTTAGGGAGGTTATCAAGGGTCTTCCCGATAATAGACCTGCAAAGATGCTGGATATTGCCACCGGCACAGGCGATTTTGCAATAGAGATTATAAAGAGAGCGCCATCGGGAAGCAGCATTGTAGGAATAGACCTCTCTGCCGGAATGCTTGAGGTTGGAAGAAGAAGGGTAAAGGGGCTGCCCATAGAACTTTTGCAGGGCGATGCAACAGAGATGCCCTTTGAGAGCGGCTCGTTCAGCAGAGTGAGCGTTGCCTTTGGGGTAAGGAATTTTGAAAACCTGCAGAAGGGATTGCGAGAGATGCGCAGAGTGCTGGAGCCGGGCGGCAAGGCTGTGATACTGGAACTCTCCTATCCGCGCAATATGTTTATGAGGTTCTGCTTCAAGCTCTATGCGGGGCATATCCTGCCACTTATGGGCAAGGGTCTTACCGGAAAGAGAGGCGCTTTCGACTACCTTACTGCCTCCATAATGCGCTTTCCTCTGCCGGAGAAGTTTATCCCTATGCTAAAGAGCGCAGGCTTTGCCAAGGTTAGCGCCAGAAGTTTTACCTTTGGAACCTGCAGGATGTATATAGCAGAGTAGGTGGCTTGATTTTTGCAAGAGTAACCGCGATTTAAGAGCTTCAGATGCAGATGAGAGTTTTAAAGAGATTCCTTCTTCTAATGCCTTTTGCAATGCTTCTGTGCAACAGTGCAGAGGCGGCCTCTCTTATTGCCTGCAATGGTCTGCATCAGAACAACACCCCGCTTGGGCAGCAGCTGCCGGGAGAGAAGAGAAATGCCAACTTCCTCTCCAACAGGTCTCTGGATGTCTTTGTGCCCATAGCCAAATATATAAAGGCCGGAGATGCCTCCAAACTCTCTCTCTGGCTGGACAAGAGCCTGGATATGCAGTATTTTGGAATCTCCAACCAGTGCAGCAGGGTGCAGGCCACCCATATTATCAAGAATTTCTTTAAGGAGTACCCGCCAAGGGATTTTGTTATAATTCACAAGAGCGGTCAGGCCCCGGCAAAGTATGCCATAGGGCTGCTCAACTGCGGCGACGACAAGTTTAGAGTTACCCTCTATGTAAAGACAGAGATGGGCAAGACCACTATTCAGCAGATTATAATTGAGAGAGATTAAGCGGCTCTCTACCTTGGAATGGCGTAAATCTCCACATCCTCCTTTGTTATTGTATTGCCGCAGAGGATTATGAGCCTCTCTATAACATTGTGCAGCTCTCTTATGTTGCCTGTCCAAGGGAGCCCCTGCAGTGCCTTCATAGCCTCCGGCTCTATGGATTTTAGCTGCCTTCCGCTCTCTCTGCAAATCTTCTCCATAAAGTAATTTACAAGCAGAGGAATATCGTCTCTGCGGTCTGCCAGCTTTGGCACGTGTATTACTATTACGCTGAGCCTGTGGTAGAGGTCCTCGCGGAAGTTGCCCTTTGCTATCTCTTCCGCTAGATTCTTGTTGGTTGCGGCCACTACGCGCACATCCACATTAATATCCTTGTCGCTGCCCACTCTGGAGAGTTTGTTCTCCTGCAGCACGCGCAGCACCTTGGCCTGCGCAGAGAGGCTCATATCTCCTATCTCGTCCAAAAAGAGGGTTCCGCCATCTGCCTGCTCAAACTTGCCCTTATGCTGCTTTACAGCAGAGGTAAAGGCGCCCTTCTCGTGTCCAAAGAGTTCGCTCTCTATAAGTTCGCCCGGTATGGCAGCGCAGTTTACCTCCACAAAGGGCATGGAACTTCTGTTGCTCTCCTGGTGGAGCCAGCGTGCCACAAGCTCCTTGCCCGTTCCGTTGGAGCCGGTAACCAGCACTCTGGCATCTGTTGCAGCCACGCGGTGAATCATCTCCTTTATCCTTACTATAGGCTCCGACTCTCCAATTATCTCCTGTATTCCGCCCACTCTCTTCTTAAGAATCTTTGTCTCCTTAACAAGGGTTGTCTTCTCTGTGGCATTCTTAAGGGTAATGAGGATTCTGTTAAGGTCCAGCGGTTTCTGGATAAAGTCAAATGCCCCCTTCTTTATGCACTCCACAGCCGTATCTACAGAGCCGTGACCGGTTATCATAACCACAGAGGAGTCTATGCCCATTGCCATAAGCTTATCCAGCACCTCTATACCATCCATTCCGGGCATCTTTATATCGCAGAAGATTACGTCAAAAGAGGCAGATGAGGCCGCCTCCAGCCCCTCCGCGCCATCTGCGGCCAGTGTAATCTGATGTCCCTCAAACTCCAGAATCTCCTTTAACGTATTCCTTATGCTGCGCTCGTCGTCTATAATAAGTACTCTCATCTTGCTCGCTTAATTAACTCTTTTACAATATTCAACATTCCGCAGGCAAATTTACAATTTTGATACCAAAATGCTTAAAATATTCTTACTACATTTGCACCTATGAATCAAAAGAGGATAATAATTGCAATAGACGGCTTCTCTTCTACCGGAAAGAGCAGCTTTGCAAAGGAGATAGCCAAACGGCTTGGCTACATTTATGCAGATACCGGCGCTCTTTACAGGGCTATCACATACCTTGCCTACAACACAGGCTTTATAAACAGGCGCAACACCGTAGATGTGGAGGGGCTTGCGCGCCTGCTGCCAAAGATTACGCTGGAGTTTAAGAGAAACCCCTCAAACGGGCTCTCCGAGACCTGGCTCAACGGCGTTCCGGTAGAGAAGCAGATTCGCACAATGGAGGTCTCCAACAAGGTGAGCCACATTGCAAAACAGCCTCTTGTGCGCAATTTTGTAGATGATATCCTGCACGGTATGGGTGCTCAAAGGGGCATTGTAATGGATGGCAGAGATATTGGCACTGTTGTCTTCCCCGATGCAGAACTTAAAATCTTTATGACCGCCTCCCCGCAGGTGCGCGCAGAGCGCAGGCTGCTGGAACTTAGGCAGAGCGGCAGCAAGGAGAGCTTTGACAGCGTGCTTAAGAACATTATGGAGCGCGACTATATAGATACCCACAGAGAGGTTGCGCCTCTTGTTCAGGCTCCCGATGCAGTAGTGCTGGACAACAGCAATATGACCATCTCAGACCAGTTTGTATGGTTAAGCGCCATACTCCTCAAGAGATTCAACATAACAATATGAATCTGCAATACGAGATAGACCCCGAATCGGGATTCTGCTACGGTGTAATCCGCGCCGTGCAGACAGCAGAGGAGAACCTTAAGAGCAACAGCACTCTCTTCTCCTTGGGCTCCATTGTGCACAACAGTCTGGAGCTGCAGAGGCTGCGGGCAAAGGGGCTGACGGTTGTGGATATCGGGAAGATGCGGCAGCTCCATAATGCCACGGTGCTTATAAGGGCGCACGGTGAGCCGCCGCAGACCTATTCCATTGCAAAGGAGAACAATATTACCATTATAGATTGCACCTGCCCGGTTGTGCTTAAGCTGCAGGCGCTTATTCGGAACACCTACGCAAGCCTTGCAGGCGGAAAGGGCACCCTGCTCATCTTTGGCAAGAGGGGGCACGCAGAGGTTAACGGGCTTGTGGGGCAGGTTAACGGCAATGCTGTTGTTGTGGAGGATATAGCCTCAGCAAATGAGGCTCTTGCAGAGATAGATCTCTCTCTTCCAATTCACATCTTCTCCCAGACCACAAAAGACCCCAATGAGTTTGAGGAGCTGTGCAACCATATAGGCGCTATGCAGCGGCCCTACGGGATTCTTCCAGTAATACACAACACCATCTGCCGCAGGGTTGCAAACCGTCACTCTAAGCTGCGCAGCTTTGCTCTCTCCCACTCCCCTATTCTCTTTGTAAGCGGCAGGGAGAGTTCTAACGGCAAGGTGCTCTTTGATCTCTGCAGCAGCATTAATCCGCGCACCTATTTCATAGAGGACGAGAGCGCTATTGAGAGGGATTGGTTCAAAGAGGGAGACTTTGTGGGAATATGCGGCGCCACCTCCACTCCAAAATGGCAGCTTGAGAGGGTAGCCTCTCATTTAGAGAGCCTTTGATATTGCAGAGTCTTGCAAAGATTACTATATTTGCAGTTTGTAGAAGAGACAAATATTAATTTTAACAAAGATACTTTTTTATGGCAACAACCGCAGATTTTAAGAACGGAGCATTCTTCCTGTTCAACAATCATCCTTGTCAGTTGATTTATTTCCAGCACGTTAAACCTGGAAAGGGAAATACAATTGTAAGAACAAAGTTCAAAGACCTTACCAACGGCAAACTTCTTGAGTACACTTATGGCGCAGGTGAGAGAATAGACTTCATCACTGTTGAGAGAAGACCTTATCAGTACCTCTATAAAGACGATATGGGCTACAACTTTATGCACAGCGAGACATTTGAGCAGATCTCTCTCCAGGAGCATATGGTTCCAAACGCAGACCTTATGAAAGAGGGTCAGGGTGTAGAGATGATGTTCTATGTTGGCAAAGATGAGGAGACCTGCCTCTCTTGCGAGCTCCCTACCGCCGTTGTTCTCGAGGTTACCTACACAGAGCCTGCAGTAAAGGGCGACACCGCCTCTACCAACGCTCTTAAAGAGGCTGTTCTTGAGACAGGCGCAAAGATTATGGTTCCTCTCTTCATCAATCAGGGAGAGAAGATTAAAGTAAAGACAGAGACACGCTCATACAGCGAGCGCGCATAATTTGTCAAACACAACATACAAATTTGCTGCAATGACCAGATTTATCAGCATTATCACAATGTCCGCACTCCTTATATGGGGTTGCGGACATTCTGCTGTTGAGCAGAGCTCCAACCAGCAGATAGCCGCCCTTATGGAGGCTGGAGAATTTACCCGCGCAACCGCTGCAATAAAGGAGAAGATAGCAAAAGAGCAGCTCTCTCCGGAGGAGGTTTATCACCTCAACTTCCTCATAGATAAGATGGAGAGAATAAAAATAGACTACTCCAAGGCAGATACCGCCGCTCTCTCCTACATTAAAAAGTATATTCCCGATGTAACCCCGGAGCAGATTGCAGCCTGGGAGGCCTCCGGAGCCCTTGAGGGAATGATGATAGATGGTGTAAAGAGATATTTCAGCTCCGCGCCTCGCAACCTCTTCAGAATAAGCAAAGAGGCTCAGAGCTACTGGAGCAAGATAAACGGCCGCCAGTCCGACGGTCTGGACCAGTTTCTTGCGGAGTATCTTCCAAAGTGCGTAGCGGAGGCAAAGGCTCAGAAGAGCAACTCCTTCAACCACTTTGTAAAACCGCAGAAGATGCGTTACACCTACACTCTCACAGTACCTGCCGGAGAGGTGCCGGAGGGCGAGATGATAAGAGTATGGATGCCATACCCAAGAGAGATTGCAAAATACAAGGAGCTAAAACTCATCTCCACCTCTCAGCCGGAATATATCATCTCTCCCGATTCATATCTCCACAAGAGCATCTATATGGAGAAGGCAGCAAAGGCGGACGAGCCTGCCATCTTCTCATACCAGTTGAGTTTTACCTCCTACAACCAGTGGTTCAGCTTTAAGGCAGAGGATGTAAAACCTTACAACACAGAGAGCGACCTCTACAAAGAGTTTACAGCGGAGCGCAAGACCCACGTAATCTTCACTCCGGAGCTCAAGGCTCTTGCCGACAGCGTTGTGGGAGATGAGCAGAACCCTTACCTTAAGGCCAAGAGAATCTGGACATACATTGCCCAGACCTATCCTTGGGCCAGCGCTCGCGAGTACTCCACACTAGACAACATACCATCATATGTAATAAAGAACCGCCACGGAGACTGCGGTCAGGTTAGCCTTCTCTTCATAACAATGTGCCGCTACAAAGGCATTCCTGCCAAATGGCAGAGCGGCTGGATGCTCCATCCAGGCGATGTAAACCTCCACGACTGGGCAGAGGCTTACTTTGAGGGAATAGGCTGGGTACCTGTAGACCAATCATTCGGCTTTGTTGCAAATACAGAGGACGAAGATGAGCGCTTCTTCTTTACCAAGGGTCTGGACGCATACCGACTCATAGTAAACGAAGACTTCTCTGCAGACTTCTACCCTGCAAAGATCTACCCTAGAAGCGAGACCGTTGACTTCCAGCGCGGCGAGGTTGAGTGGCGCGGCGGCAACCTCTACTTCAACCGCTGGGACTACAATATGGATGTAGAGTACCTCAACTAGCCGTTTGCAGGTGGCAATTATGGATTATATAGCAGAATACTCCCGAAAGGCAGACCAACTTCTCCTTTGGCTAGAAAAAGAGACCAATCTCCGCTCCAACTACGCAAGAATGCTCTGTGGAGCTGAGGAGGGCACCCTTTTGGAATTCATCTCAAAGATGATTTCGCCCAAACACATATTGGAGATAGGCACCTTTACGGGATATTCTGCAATATGCCTTGCACGCGGCCTTCGGGATGGCGGCAGACTGGATGCGCTGGAGATAAACGACGAACTTGCAGACCTTATCCTCACAGCCTTTGAACGCGCCAACCTCTCGCATTGCACAAACCTCATACTTGGAGATGCGCTAGAGATAATACCAACCTTGGATTGCACCTACGACCTTGTCTTTATGGATGCCAACAAGAGGGACTATATAAAATACTACAACGCATTTATAGATAAGGTGCGCAGCGGCGGGTTCATCATAGCGGACAACGTCCTATGGAGCGGAAAGGTCCTCTCCGGCAACCCCACAGAGATGCCCCACGACCCTCAAACAATGGGCATCCACGCCTTCAACCAGATGATATCCCAAGACCCGCGCGTAGAGAACGTCATCATTCCCCTCCGCGACGGCATCAACCTTATCCGCAAAAAATAATTCGCCCACACCACAACTTGCGGACCAACAAACAAGAGATTCATAAATTCATATTCTTCCTAGCCACCTCATTCTCCATAAACGGAGCAAGTTTCTCGCAACTCGCCTTAAAGGAACAATCGGCACAGGTCTCAAACCCATACCGAAACTTCCTCCCGAGCACAAAATCGACATTTTTGTGCGCTTTTTGCCTCCGAAACCCCTATTTTCGGCCCTTTCAAGCACAAAATCGGGATTTTTGTGCGCTTTTGCCATTCAAAACCCACATTTTCGGCCTTTTCGAGCACAAAATCGGCATTTTTGTGCTCGAGCAGAGGGACAAGTGGCATCGGGAAGCGTAATCGCGGAGACGCTTAGCGTAAACGTGGCCTTCCTGCAAATCACCGCGCGCGTTTCGAAAATGTAAATACCTCATAACCAAATAATTAACTTTCACAGCGGTGCTCGGTGAGCTCAAATCGAGGCCACCGCGCGGGCCAATGTGCCCCAGAGGTGCCTAGAACAAGGATTCGTGCGCGCGGTGATTTGCAGGAACGCCGCACGTGCGCGCGGTGATTTGCAGGAACGCCGCATCAGGCCAGGCTTGGCCTTATCTCCCATCGGATACCTGCGCCCTGGCCAGGCGACAGCCTCATCCGGCGGAGATACGGAGGTGGCGTAGGCAATCGGTGCAGATGGGCCGACAGATTTGCTATGTCTGAGCAGCGGCCCTACGTGGCAGCAATGGGGATGGGCGCATATATGTTAATAGGTGCTGCGAAAGGCCGCACTCAGCAGCTGCGAGTTAGCAAATCCGGCCCAGGTGCGCCAGATTGCTAGCCAAACCGGAGTGCTTTTCTCCGCCGGATGAGGTTTGTTGCTG
>SFUD01000247.1 GCA_004561775.1 bacterium
CATTTCCGCGAGGCTCTTAAGGATGCTATGGCTATAGCCAGACTTGGCAACAAGTACATTTCGGATACAGAGCCTTGGAAGATTGCCAAGAGCGATATGTCAAGATGTGCCACAATATTGAATATCAGTCTGCAAATCTGTGCAAATCTTGCAATTGCCTTCGAGCCATTTACCCCATTTGCGGCAGAGAGACTGCGCAAGATGCTCTGCACCTGCATAAACTCCGGCATAGACCACCGCGCAGGCGAGCACGCTGCAGATGCTGCCCAGCACGCCGCAGATGCTGCCCAGCACGCCGCAGATGCTGCCCAGCACTCCACAGGTTGTTGCGCCTGCAGTTGCTCTGCAGATGCGCCATCGGGAGAGATAATCTGCCTTAATTGGGACATGCTTGGCAAATCAGATATACTTCCTGCAGGCCACGCCATTGCACAGGCAGAGCTGCTCTTCTCCAAGGTTGAGGATTCTGAGATAGAGTTCCAGCTTAAGCGTCTGGAGGAGATAAAGGCGCAGAATGAGGCCAAGGCTGCCGCTGCCGCAGCAGCGGAGGCCCGTCCAGAGCCGTTGGCGCCGGAGTGTACCTTTGACGATTTTGCAAAGATGGATATACGCACCGCAACTGTATTGGAGGCCGAGCGCGTTCCAAAGACAGACAAATTGCTGAAACTAACCATAGATACAGGTGTAGATAAGCGCGTCATAGTCTCCGGACCGGAGCAGATGGTAGGCAGGCAGATTTGCATCTTGGCAAACCTGCAGCCACGAAAGATTCGCGGCATAGAGTCAAAGGGAATGATTCTTATGGCAAAGGAGCCAGGCGGCAAGATGCGTTTCATCACCCCTGAAGAGACCCTCCGCAACGGCTCCCAGATAGGCTAACGGCAGTGCTATGAAGATAGTAGGAATAGGAGAGACCGTATTTGATATAGTATTTAAAGATGGAAAGCCCCAGGCTGCCGTGCCTGGCGGCTCTGTCTTTAACGCAATAATTTCGCTTGGCAGAACAGCCGGCACTGCTGCAAGTGGTGCTGCTGCAAGTGGTGCTGCAGCAAGTGGTTCTGCTGCAGGTGGTTCTGCTGCAGGTGGCACTGTTGCGAGTAGCACTGCAGCGAGTAGCACTGCAGCGAGTAGCACTGCAGCAGGGTGCGCTGCGCCAAGAGTAATAATGGCAACCCAGATGGGCAAGGACAATGCCTCTGAGATTATCATAGACTTTATGCAGCGCAACAATGTGGAGACCACTCACGCAATCTGCGTGGAGGGTCGCCAGAGCACCATCTCCCTTGCAATGCTGGATAGTCGCAACGATGCGCGCTACGAGTTCTTCCGCGATTCCGCTATGCCTAAGTTCCAGACTCCCGATATTGAATTCGAGCCGGGAGATATTCTGCTCTTCGGCTCCTTCTTTGCCATCTCTCCCGCAACCAGATTACAGGTGAAGGAACTAGTTGCACGCGCACGCAGTCAGGGTGCAATTATCTACTATGATATAAATTTCCGCAAGGGGCCCCACGGCAACTCGCCTCACATAAAGGATTATATAGAGGAGAACTGCGCGTTGAGCACAATAGTCAGGGGTTCATCGGAAGATATCGGGAATATCTATGGAGAGTGCACCGCAGAGGAGGCCTATCGGGACCATATCTCCTCCCTCTGCTCAAACTTCATCTGCACAAAGGGCGCTGACTCCACAGAGGTCTTCTCCCTAGGTTTCCATGCAATCTATCCTGTGCATAAAATTGAGACACTCTCCACGATTGGCGCGGGAGACAACTTCAACGCCGGAGTGGTTTACACCTTAAGCCAGCTGCCGGCTTGCGGTGCCACCCCTGATGCCCTCACCCTCGGGAAGGAGGAGTGGGACAAGATAGTCACCACTGCGCACCTCTTCTCCGCAGAGGTCTGCCAGAGCTATGAGAACTATGTGCCGGAGGATTTTCTAAAGAGATGCAACTTCTAAAAGGGAGTTGAGGCGTACCGCAGGTTGTTTACTTGCAACATCTCTGCTATCTTCCCCCGGCCTGCTTGCAGCGGTGTTTCCCTGCCAGCAGCGTCTTCCCGATGGCTCTCCGCCACGTCCCTGCCAGTCTGCACTGGCGTCCCGGCCAGGTCAGCAGCTCCGCCACGGCGCTCCGACCACAACATCTCAGCACGGCGCTCCGGCCAGCAACAAACCTCATCCGGCGGAGAAGATCTCCGGTTTGGCTAGCAATCTGGCGCATCTGGGCCGGATTTGCTAACTCGCAGCATCGGGATGCGGCCTATGCTGCATCTAACAATATTTGTGCGCATTTTCCATCGCTGCCACATAGAGTTGCTGCTCAAACAGACGCAAATCTTTCGGCCCATCTGCACCGATTGCCTACGCCACCTCCGTATCTCCGCCGAATAAGGCTGTCGCCTGGCCGGGTGCAGGTGTTGGATGCTGGATATGGCTGTAGCTTGGCCGGGTGCGGCGTTCCTGCAAATCACCGCGCGCGCGAATCCTTGTTCTAGGCATCTCTGG
>SFUD01000248.1 GCA_004561775.1 bacterium
AGCGCCGCAGGGATATGAGATGAAGGAGGCCCTCTTTACCGGCGACTCCCTCTACTGCACAATGCTCTCCGCAGAGGGCATAGGCCTCTATTCCAGAGGCTTGCAGAGGCAGCAGTGGCACACCCTCATTGCGCCGCAGAATGCCTCAATAACAAAGATTGCAGCAGGAGAGCTCAACTTCTCCAGCAAGAGCCGCAAAGAGCGCATAATCTGCTTTGTGACAGATGCCGGCGGAGTATCTGATATATATGGCATCTCCCTGGAGAGCGGCATAGTAAAAGCTCTCTATCGCTCCAAATATGGCTGCAACAACCCCACCATTGCAGGCAGCAGAATCTATATGACAGAGATGACCCTTACAGGCGCAGACCTTGTGGCCTTTACTCCCGATGCCACCCTTCAACAAGGCGAGTACAGATGCCTCCCCAACAGCTACAAATACCAGATGGCGGAGAGCCTCTCCGCACAGGTTGAAGCAAAGCGCGCAGAGAAGGCCGCAACGGCAGAAGAGAGCGCAACCCCACTTCCGCAGGCAGAACCATACCGCAAAGGGGCGCATCTCTTCCGTTTTCACTCTTGGGCGCCGCTCTGGACAGACCCAGACAGAGCCGCAACCTGCACGCAGGACATTTCAGATTCAGATATACCGGTCTCTACCCTGTATTTGAACTTAATGCGGATATAAACTCAAAGGATAGATATCGCGTAACCTTGGCAAAAGAGGAGGGAAGTGAGAAGATAGAGACAAAGAGCAGCTTTATGGACTCTCCTTATGTAAAAGTAGAAGCAAGGACATATATTCCGCTGATATTCAACAATCGAGGCACTCTGAGAGGAATTATTCCTCAAATCTCCTACAAATTGGAGAACAACCGTTTCAACAGGGTAGTGAATGGCAGACCATCGGAGAGTTACAGCTCTTACGACCAGTTGAGATACACGCTTCAGTTATACATAATGAGGCCAACTCCAACCGCCTCCATCTATCCGCGCCTTGGAGCGGGATTTATGGCAACCTATTCCCACTCCCTCTCCGGAAGCAGCACCTTTACCCCCGTTGCGCTGCTGCACAGCTACTGGTACCTGCCCGGTCTTGCCAAAAACCACTCCATAAGGATAGATGCAGACTATCAGCGCCATTTTACAGCAGGCAAGACTTTTCTTGTGGATAACATAATAACCTTCCCGCGCGGCTATTCGGACGATTTCATCCCAAAAGAGATCTACAAATTGGGAGCCAGTTATGCCATCCCAGTTCATCTGGGAGACCTGGACCTTGGTTTCTTTGCATATATAAAACGCCTTCAGCTTATACCATTTGCAGACTTTGCGCAATACAGGGCGCTGAACAACAGCAGGGGCAACCTCTTCTCCTTTGGAGCGGATGCTCTTGTAGAGGGGCACTTCTTCAGAATAGGGGCGCCCGTAAAGATAGGCATAAGGTATGCCAGAAGAGACCAAAACATAGCAAACAGCGGCGGCAGAGACTATTGCGCCCTGCTCTTTAACATTGACTTCGGAAACTGATATTTATGAAAGACCTTAAACCCCTAGACTGGATTCTTATCTGCGGCGTAAGCCTCACCTCACTCGCCTGCCTCTTTGTAGAGAGCATTACATTAAACTCGCTTGTATTTAAGAGTATAGAGGAGATCTCCCCAATGGATTGGGTGGGACTCATTGCGGGGGTATCGGGAGTCTGCTGCGTGGTACTGGTAGCAAAGCGCAAAATTATAAACTACCTCTTTGGAATTGTAAATGTGAGCCTCTACGCATATATCTCCTATAGGTCGCAGATTTGGGGAGATGCCTTCCTTAATGCCTGCTACTATTTTCCAATGCAGTTTCTGGGGTGGTGGCAGTGGAGCCGCAACAGGGAGAGTTCGGGAAGAGAGGATACTGTAAAGGCAAAGCGAATGAGCCTTGCAGGGCGGTTATGGCTCTTTGCAGGCTGCGCGGTCTCTGTGCTTGCAACAGGTCTTGTTCTAAAATATTTTACTTCAGACCCGCAACCCTTCAAGGATGCAGCCACCACGGTGCTCTCCATAATTGCGCAGTTTCTTATGGTGCGTATCTTTATGGAACAGTGGTTCTTGTGGATTACCACAAATGTTCTAAGCGTTGTAATGTGGTCTATTTTGTGGGCAAACGGCTCCTCCGAAGCGCTGCTTATGGTGGTAATGTGGCTCTTCTATCTGGCCAACTCCATAAATGGTCTTTTGGTCTGGAATAGAGCTTCAAAGAGATAAAGTTTTAAACTTATACATTATTACTGTCGTAAAGTACTCAAAAAGTGTTACATTT
>SFUD01000249.1 GCA_004561775.1 bacterium
GACCTTAATCCGGAGTTCTCACATAACCTTTATTTGGAGTACCGCACCAACAATATGCAGAAGATGAGATGGTTCAGCACCTTCCTCACAACCTCTTACACCACAGACAAAATTGTCAATAGGATATGGTACGACGATGCAGGAGTAAGATACACACAGCCATATAACGACAATACTGGAATCTATTCCGTTACAGGCCGTATAATGTTCAATACCAGAATTGCCAAGTCCAATTTCTCTGTTATGTCTTTCAGTAACATTGGCTTCAACAATGGAGTAAGCTTTGTGATGGACAATACTGCAAAAGACTATGTGAAGAACATTACAAAGAATCTCACCCTGCGTGAGAATCTCAGATTTACCTACAGGAGCAATTCTCTGGAGGTTACTGCCGGCGGCAGAGTCTCCTACAGTAAGGCTTGGTACTCTGTGGCAACTACTAACAAGAACGCCACCTGGACAAATGCCATTGTTGGTTCTGTAAATGCCACTCTCCCCGCAGGATTCAACATTACAACAGATGTTAACTACACTTGGTACATAGGTTATGGAGAGGGCTACGGAGATCCAAAGACTATCTGGAACGCAGAGATTTCAAAGACACTCTTCGGCAGCGCCGCTACTCTTAAGGTTAAGATATATGATATCCTTAAGGAGTCCAGAAACCTCTCCAGAACTACAACAGACAACTACATCCAAGATGTTCAGAACAATACGCTGGGCCAGTATGTAATGGTCTCCCTGGTCTTCCGTTTCGGCAAGTTTGCCGGGCAGAGTATGGGACCGGGCCGCGGTCACGGCGGAGTGATGGGTCCTCCTCCAGGCGGCTTCAGAAGATAGTTTGAAGCCTCAGCAGAGAGTTTAAGTGGTGCAGATTCGTTTGCGCCACTTTTCTATTACGGCGGTGAAGTCATCGGGAAGAGCGCTCTCCAGAAATATATGTTTGCCGGTTATGGGGTGCTCAAACCCAAGTGTCTTGGCGTGCAGGGCGTGTCTTGGCATAACCTCAAAGCAATTCTCTATAAACTGTTTGTATTTGGTGTAGAGAGTGCCCTTGCGGATGCGGTCTCCGCCATAGCGGTCGTCGTTAAAGAGCGGGTGCCCTATGTGATTCATATGTACCCTTATCTGATGGGTGCGCCCTGTCTCCAGCTGGCACTCCACCAATGTTACATAGCCAAACCTCTCAAGCACTCTGTAATGTGTAACAGCGTGCTTTCCGCTGCCATCCTCCACAACTCTGTATCTTAGCCTGTCGTTGGGGTCTCTTGCAATATTGCCAACTATGGTGCCCGAGTCGCTCTCCATATTACCCCAGACAAGGGCAACATATTTCCTCTCTATGGTGTGGTGAAAAAACTGCTTTGCAAGCTGAATCTGCGCATATTCGCTCTTGGCCACCACCAATAGTCCCGATGTATTCATATCTATTCTGTGCACCAGTACCCCCATCCTCCGCAGCTGCGCTGTTCGTTACGCTCCCGAAGCGCTGCTTCATAGGCCTTGTCCCAAGGTTAAGGTGATATGCAAGCGCATTAATGAGCGTACCGGAAAAGTGCCCGTGCCCCGGGTGAACCACCAGCCCGGCAGGCTTGTTTACCACAAGAAGCGCATCATCTTCGTAAACAATATCCAACTCTATGGCAAGCTGAATGCGATTCCTGGAGGTGCTCTCCATATGTGAACTCAAATACTTGTCTGCTCGCATAAGCGACTGACCCTTATCCACCACAAACCTGAAATGCTCAAAGAGCGCGCCATCCTCCTCCTCTACAGTATCTGGGGTTTCAGCATCTGAGTATGCGGTATCTGGGTTTTCGGCATCTAGGTTTTCGGTGTCTAGGTTTTCGGCATCTGGGTTTTCGGCATCTGGGTTTTCGGCATCTGGGTATGCGGGTTCTTGGCGTGCGGCATCTGCGCATACAGCATCTGGGCGTGCATCCTCTGCGCGGCAGGCAACTCCAGTCTGGAGAGGAGAACTCTCATTTTCCATCATAGAGATTACTTTTTATCAACTGATTTAAAATAGAGAGTAACAGAGGTTCCCAGGATTACCGGGGTATCTACCGGTTGAGGAATCTGCTTGTAAACCACAGCGTTGAGAGAATCCATATAGTTCTTTATTCCCTTGTTGAAGATTGCTTTGCCAAGGTTTAGCGAGTTGTCTGTCAGGATTTCCTTTACTATGGAATAGGGCATTCCCTCCAGGTTTGGAATAAAGGTGGTGTTGTCTGTTGTGGCAATACCAACCTCCAAGTCTATTTCGCTCTGACTGGCAATCTTGGTGCCGGCCTTTATCTCCCTTCCTTTGTATAACTGTCGCAAGACATTATTAGAAGCAATATCCTCTACATAAATCAACTTTCCCACCCTAAGGGAGTTTCGCTCCAATGCAAATGAGGCCTCTCTAAGAAAATAGCCTGTAACAAGCGGCATCTCAACCATTTTTGGCTTTAGCGAATTAATGGAGAGCAAGATTCGCCTACCCCGCTTTACGTTGCTGCCTGCATCGGGATTCTGTTTAAGTACAAGTCCGGCCTTTATATGCGGAAGATAGACAGAATCTGTAACATCCAGTTTTAACTCATTTGCCTGTGCAAGCTCTTGAGCCTCAGATATGGTAGAGCCGCAGAAATCGGGAAGAGCAAACTCGCTGCCATGCCTTGTCCACAGCCCGGAGAGCCAAACAAGCACTACGCAGAGCAGCACCATAGAGCCGCCCGCCACAACAATATTCTTCAGAATCCAGTTCTGGTACCATTTTCTCCCAGAAGTGGTAAGCCATTTTGCCACACCTGCCGCCAACCTGCTCCTGCTGCCGCTTCTGCCACTGCTCGTGCTCTTGCCACTGCTCTTTTCCCTGCCGCTTCTGCCGCTACTGTTTCTTGACATATCTGAACTGCTGCCCATAATCATTAAAAGACTTTTATACAAGGGTACAAAGATACTAAATTAGTGCAAATTTCCCATTTTGGCTCTCTTCTTCCCGATGGTGCTCTTCTTCCCGATGCTGCCGCAGTGGCTTCCTCCAGGGCACTCAGCGCAGAGTCCCCCGCGGAGCGGCAACTTCTCCGCACAGACTTCCGCCTCGCTCCATCCCTCCCGCAGCGCTGCGCCGGCGCCTCTGAGTCTGTGCTGCACTGGGTCTCTGACTCTGCGCTGCACTGGTGCCCCTGAGTCTGTGCTGCACTGGAGCCCCTGACTCTGTGCTGCACTGATGCCCCTGCCGGCAACACCTCATGGGTGCCTCAAGTTCTGCGCTGTACCGGCGCCCCCACCTCATGGGCGCCTCAAGCTCTGCGCTGTACCGGCGCCCCTGACTCTGTGCTGCACTGGGTCTCTGACTCTGCGCTGCACCGGGTCTTTGACTCTGCGCTGCACTGGTGCCCCTGCCGGGCGGCAGCCTCATTTGGCAGAGAAGAACTCCGGTTTGGCTAGCAATCTGGCGCATCTGGGCCGGATTTGCTAACTCGCAGCTGCGGTGTGCGGCATTTAGTAGCACCTATTAACATATATGCGCCCATCCCCATTGCTGCCACGTAGGGCTGCTGCTCAGACAGACGCAAATCTTCCGGCCCACCTGCACCGATTGCCTACGCCACCTCCGTATCTCCGCCGGATGAGGCTGTCGCCTGG
>SFUD01000250.1 GCA_004561775.1 bacterium
CATAACTTTTACAATGGAGAACTCCAAGATATATGCCGGCACCTCAAGAGAGATTACAGTATATGTTCCAAAGGAGTACACCGGCAAGGAGCCCGCTTGCCTGCTGGTCTGCCTGGACGGTGTGCTCTTTAACGCCATTACTGCAATGCAGAATCTTATAAGCAGCGGGGAGATGCCTGTTACAATTGGGCTCTTTGTGCAGCCAGGCGTCATTTATGCCCGCAGCGGTGCGCAGCAGAGGGTGCAGAGGTATAACAGGAGCAATGAGTTTGACAGGGTTGATGGCACCTTTGCAAGATTTCTGGAGGAGGAGGTCTTGCCGCTTATGGCCACATTAAAATGCTCTGGCGGCCAACCTCTCCTAATCTCAAGCAATCCAAACAACAGGGCAATAACAGGGGCAAGCAGCGGCGCAATATGTGCCTTCAGTGCAGCTTGGTTTCGTCCCGATCTCTTCCGCCGGGTCTACTCCTCTGTTGGCACCTTTGTAGCTATGCGTGGCGGCAACCAATACCCTTGGATAATAAGAAAGACAGAGCCCAAACCCCTGAGAATCTATCTGCAGGATGGGGTGAACGATGCCTGGAATCCCCTCTTTGGAGAGTGGTGGGAGGCAAATCAGCTTATGGAGTCGGCATTGGACTTTGCAGGCTACGAGCTCTTCTTCAAGTGGGACCGTGGCGGGCACAGCATTAAACACGGTACGGCTCTCTTTCCCGATGCTATGCGCTGGCTCTGGCGCGGGTGGCCGGCAGCGGTGGAGTGCGGCAGCTCCAGAAACGATATGTTGCAGGCGCTTCTGCCGGAGCAGCAGGCAGCCCAGCGAAGCCAGCCTTGGCAAAGATGTAGCCTCACAGCAGAGGAGAGGGCTCTCTTTGAAGAGGCTTGCAAGAGCCCTCTGGAGGCAATCTCGCCAGGAGGATGGTCTAAAGCAGTTGCGCAAAAGGGCTCTATGTGGATATATTCATATACCGCAAATAATCCTGGCAGTCCCGATACGGAATGGGAGAATGGGCTGGAGTTCTACTATTTGCACTCCGCTCCAAATCAGATAGCCTTCGAAGAGTTGCGCGCAGCGGGCAGCCGCAATCCGTTTGAAGAGCAGTTGCCAAAGTCGCAGGGGCAGGGCTGATGGAGGCAGCTACAAGACCTTATCTTTGGTAACATCGGGAAGATTCACTATGCCGTGATTTACGGCATATATGGTAAATTTTGCAATAGAACGCGTGTTTAGTTTTAGTGCAATATTGTTTCTGTGAAAGATTACGGTAGAGGTAGAGATGAAGAGGCTCTCTGCTATCTCTTTATTGGTGAGCCCCTTTACCACTAAGGCCAGCACCTCCTCTTCTCTTTTGCTAAGGAGCGGCCCTCTCTCTGCCTGGCAAATCTGAGAACTCTTTACCTCTGCAAAATTGCCCGTAGGGTGCCCCATATTGCGCAGTTTGAGAAAGTTCTTTACTATATCCATCTCCGACTCCTCTACATTAAGGAAATGGTAGCCCTGGTAGAGCGATGCTGGGGTCTCTGCCTCTCCCACAACAATGATTCTCTTGCCAAGCGCACTCTTTAGCTCCTGCGAACTTGCAAAGATTTTGGCGCTCACAAAGGCGTGCACAATAAGCGCTGTCTCCTCTTTTAGCAGCTCTTTTGGGCTGGAATAGGTTGATATTTGAGCAAAAGGCACCAGGTCTTGCAATATTGACTTAAGTGCAAGAGCGGTTAATGTATTTGCATCTACTATGGCAATCTGATACTTCATCTCTTAGGATGCAAAAATACATAAATAATCTCGCTGTGCAAAGCCTCTTTACAGGCAGCGCCTTTTTGGTGATTTTTTGGGTTAAAACTGATACAAATGATAGGTCATATCTCTTTTGCACTCTCTATTTTTGCAGCCATAATACGATTATTGTTATGGATAGTAAGAGAATATGGATTTTTGCCGTTGCGCTGCTCTCTCTGCCGTTGAGAGGAGAGGCACAGGCTGATTTGGAATCACCTGCAGATACATTGTCGCACCTTACAGAGATTGAGGTTGTTGCTAATCTTAAACAGGCCAGCCAGCTTGAGAGTTTGCCGCTCTCCTATACGGATATGCCTTTGCGGGCCATAGAGAGCGAGGGCATTACGGCAATAAAGGATTTTTCTGCCTTTGCGCCAAATTTTTATCAGCCTGATTATGGCTCAAGAACCACCTCTTCCATATATATAAGGGGACTTGGTTCCAGAATGGACCACCCGG
Organism: bacterium; assembly: GCA_004561775.1. Lineage (GTDB taxonomy): Bacteria > Bacteroidota > Bacteroidia > Bacteroidales > UBA932 > Egerieousia. The sequence continues at coordinate 2,243 of SFUD01000250.1, forward strand.
TTGTGGGGCTTAATGTGGATGGTATTCCGGTTATGAACAAGAGCGCCTTTGACTTTGATTTTTTTGATATTCGCAGGATAGAACTCTTAAGGGGGCCGCAGGGAACACTCTATGGCAGAAATACAAGCGGAGGTGTAATTAATATTACAACCCTCTCTCCATTTGTGTGGCAGGGTCTGAAGGTTGCTGTGGAGTATGATTCAAAGGAGGATTATTCTGCAAGAGTCTCCTACTACGGGTTAAGCAAGAGAGGGGGCGAGAGCGGCCGCAGGTTTGGATACTCCTTTGCAGCGTCGTTCCGTCACCAGAGGGGAGAGCATTTTAATCAGACAAGCGGCGAGTATGTTGATTGGAGCAATGATGTTGGACTGAGAAACAGATTGCAGTGGAAGAGGGGAAGAGGGTGGAACCTGGAGAACAATATCTTCTTTTCTTATACAAGGCAGGGCGGATACCCATACAGGCATTTGGATAAGAGCACGGGGCTTCTGGAGCCGCTTGCTTATAACGATACCTGCGGTTA
>SFUD01000251.1 GCA_004561775.1 bacterium
TATCTGCCAGGCTTACAAATATGAATGCAGCAAGCAGCAGCCCCGCCAGAAGCAGCAGACCTTTCTTATTCAGCAGCAGCATCTTATTCAGCAGCAGCATCTTATTCAGCCGCATCTTCTTATTCTGCGGCATCTTATTATTCAGCGACCCTTTCTTATTTGTAACTCTCTTCATAAAGGCCTCTTACATTTGCAATCATCTCATCAGAATATCTCTGCAAGCATACAGCGGGCGCTGCCGCCGCCATTGCGCTCTATGAACTCCAGATCTGGCGCCACAATCTTGCAATACTTCTCAATTGCCTCTATCTGGTCCTGGTCTAAAGAGTCCTTTGCCCTTGCAGACATAACCATAATATATTTCAACTCTCCCTCCTTTACCGTATGCAGCTGGAGCATATTTCCCGCAAATTCATTCATCTGCTCAAGCGATATCTCCACAATCTCCTTGTCCGACTCCTCCAGCAGCTCTATAAGGCTCATCCTCTCCTCAATATCTGTAATTGCATCAAGGCAGACAACTGCCAACTGCTCGCCAACACTCATCATTACATTGGTGTGATAAATTGGGTTGCCGTTCATATCCTCCGCATGAAAGAGAAAATAGTCATATCCCATCTTGGAAGACCACTCCTCCAATACCTCCTCGCAAGTTCTTGGCGACTGGCAAGCATAGGCCAGATGTTCATTGCGGTCAAGTATGAGGCTGCCTGTGCCCTCCAAAAAGAGGTTGCGCTTCTCATAATAGGTAAGGTCCAACAGGGCGGCGCTGGCGCAACTTGGTGCAACAGCGCCTGTCAGCGCCTCTATGATATCCTGGCGGCGCTCGGCGCGACGATTCTCCGCAAACATCGGGTAGAGCACTGCCACTCTGCTGCAAGGAGCGGCCGTGCCAGGATGCGCTGTAGATGGAGCTGCTGCGCCGGAAGCGGCAGAGCCGGGATTCGCTGTAGATGGAGCAGCTGTGCCGAGAGCTGCTGTGTCGGGAGCAGCAGAGCCGGGAAGGGTGCTGCCAGCATCTGCAAGCTCTTCTGCGGAGTGCAGGGAGAGCCAATTGTTGGGGAAGATGGAGTCGGGAGTGTGAGGGGTTGCGGTATCCTCTACCACCATTACCTCTATGCCCTCGTTGCGGAGCATCTCCACATAGGCGTCAAACTCCTTGAGAGCCTGACGCTGGCTCAGCTCCTCCGGGATGCCACTCTCCTGAAAAGCATTATTTACCGCTGTCTGAGAGTTGTAGGAGAAGCGCACTGGGCGTATCATCAGTACCTTATCTGTTGTCTGCATAATATCTGAGGATTAATCTGCATAATATTTATGGATTAAATTGCCATAAGAATCATAATCTGCGCGCAGAGCACCCTAAGGAACATAACCAGAGGGTAGATGGTTGCATAGGCCACCGCAGCGCTCTCTGTATCTGCCAAGGCATTGCTATAGGCAAGTCCGGGAGGGTTTGTAAGGCTTCCCGATACCAACCCTGCTATTGTAAAGTAGTTGAGCTTAAAGATAAACCTTGCCACAGTTGCAACTATGAGCATAGGAACCATAGTGATAATGAAGCCGTAGCCTATCCAGACAAGACCGCCCTTGTTGATGATTGTATCCACAAAGCCCTCGCCTGCGCTGAAGCCCACTGCGGCAAGGAAGAGCGATATGCCTATCTCCCTAAGCATAAGATTGGCGCTTTGAGTGGTGTAGGTGATAATGCCAAACTTAAAGCCAAAGCGGCTTATGAGTATTGCAACGATTAGCGGTCCGCCGGCAAGACCCAGCTTTACGCACAAGGTGCGGTGTATTCAGCTGCTTTACAGAATTGCCAACCCTCTCGGAGAGACGCTCAATATCCTTCTGCTGTCCAACGGCAATAATGCGGTCTCCAAGCTGCAGCTCCAACCTTGCGGTTGCAACCAGGTCTATGCCTGCTCTTATGACTCTGGTAACATTCACTCCATAGGCGGAGCGGATGCCCAGACTGCCCAGGCTCCTGCCATTCACTTGAGGATTGGTAATGATAATCTTCTGCATAGTAAGGTTGGACTCCATCTCCTCCCAATCTTTGGAATCCATCTCCAATATGGTACCAAGAAATGTAACAACCGGCTCCATATCTGAAGGGGAGGCAATAAGCAGCAGCCTGTCGCCCTCCTTAATTATTGTCTTAGAATTGGGAATCTCTATGGTACCACCCCTGCGGCAGAGTCGGGAGACAACAAAACTGCGGTCTATAAGACTGTGCAGCTCCTGAATTGTCTTGCCAAAAACAGAGGGATTATTAACCACAATGCTCTCTCTCTGCGCATTGTTTTCAGAGGAGGAGGAGGACTCCTGCTGAATCTTGGCAAGCTCCTTTGCGCTGTTTATCCCAAAGAGATATCTTATCATAACAATTGTAAGGATAACACCCACAACGCCAAGAGGATATGCCACAGCATAGCCCAAGGCAATATTCTCCACCCCATCTGCATACTCTGGGCCTACCGCACCACTAGCCAGCGCATCAGAGAAGGTCTGCTGGGCGGCTCCAAGGCCGGGGGTATTTGTAACTGCACCGTAGAGGATACCCACCATTGTAACCAGGTCTGTGCCTGTTACCACGTGAATAACATAGGCCGTAATGGCACCCAAAAAGACAATTCCGGTTGCCAGGGCATTCAAGGTCATTCCTCCGCTCTTAAAAGAGGAGAAGAAACCCGGACCAACCTGCAGGCCCACCGAATAGACAAAGAGAATAAGCCCAAACTCCTTGACAAAATGAAGCGTAGTAGGGTCCACTCTAAGTCCAAAATGGCTCATTGCTATTGCAAGAAAGAGAATCCAGGTAACACCCAGAGAGATTCCTTTAAAATTTATCCTGCCAAGCAATATTCCAAAAGCTATTGCAATTGCAAAGACCAGAATAGTATGGGCTACCGAAGAGCCAAAGAGAAGATTAGTGAACCATTCCATAATACAACAAAAAATAAAAAAATTGCGGCAGGATTATCTGCCGCAAAATTAATAACTAACGCTAAAAGTTCCTAATCAAAGAGGAAACCTACACTACTCCTGTGGAATTTCTCCGCTTCTGTAAGCCTTCAGAAGCGCCTTAAGTCCCTCTATCTGTTCACTCAGCTGCTTGCCTATATCTGTATCTCTTACCATCATTCTATTCTCAAAAGGCTCTACAAAGGCAGTATCGGAGATAATGTCCCTTCCCTGCTCAATAGCCTTCTGTCTGCTCTCGAAAGGATCGTGCTGAACAAGCTTAAGACAGTGCGAATTGAATGTGAGCGTATAACCTGCAATACCCGTCTCCTTCTGATAAGCCTTTGAGTAGCCGCCATCTATTACAAGCAACTTGCCGCCGGCCTTTACAGGGGTCTCTCCCTTTATGGTCTTAACCGGAACGTG
>SFUD01000252.1 GCA_004561775.1 bacterium
CTCCCTCTATAAACTCCACATCCAGAAGCCCAAAAGAGAGCGCCTCCTTGCCGGAGAGAGAGCCATCCCGGCTGCCTGCCACTCCCGATGCCGCCTCAATGCCAGAAGCTGCTGCTATGCCTGATGCTGCTGCAATGCCTGATGCTGCCTCTGCTCCTGATGCCGCCTCAATGCCTGATGCTGCCTTAATGCCCTGAGCGGATCCTTTGGCAGATGGTGCTGCAGAGATGCTTTTGGCAACTTTTACAAGGCCATACATAGCAGCAATTTTGGAGATAAGACGTTCTCTGTCGGGAAGAGAGACAAGAGAGGTGCGCACTCCGCTGAGGAAGGACTCCCTTATAGGTAAACCACGGGGCACTGCACACTATAGCGTCCAGCTCTCTTATATCCAACTCTTCCAGCTCTCGTTTCATTACCAATTAGCTACTGTGGCATTAAAAATGTCCTCTATTAGAATCTCTGTTATCTGGTCGCAAAGGGTAGCCTCAACAGAATCCAGCGAGACAGTGGAGTCGTAATCCTGGTATGCGGAAAAACTCTTTTCAAAATCCTCTTCCGGGTTCTTGAGGTTCTTGAAGGTTATCCTTACCGTTACCGTAAGTCTGTTCATTGCAGCCAGATCGTCAGAGGAGATTGCGGTTGGAGTAACATCGTAAGATGTTATGTAGCCTGTCACCTGAAGGTCTGCCTCCTCATCCTCCTGCAGAATCTCCAATTTTGTGAGTTTTCTGTACTTGTCCATCAGGGCTACAGTTACCGTGTTGCTCAACGACGGATTAACCTTAAGGGCACGGTTCTCTATGGTACCTACGCTTATGCTCTTCACATCCGGCGAGAGGTTGGTACCCCTGAAACTGTAACTTATATGGCAGGAGAGGGCAAGCGCCGCAAAGAGGAGCAAGAGCCCGATATTTCTATTCTTCATTGTCCAACTGCTTTATCTTTCTGTATAGAGTACGCTCCGATATTCCAAGCTCCTTGGCAGCCAGCTTACGGTTTCCGTTGTGTTTTTCCAAGCATCTCTTAATCAGCTCCTTGTTGAGGGTGGGTATGGAGAGAGAAGTGCTCTCTACCGGACTGTACTCTGTGTACTCCTCTACCGGCCGGCTCTTCCGCAGGCTTTTTAACCTCCTCTGCAGCAGGCGCCAGATGGTTGGAGACCACAGCCGGAACAAACTGGCCGCCCAATTGTGCCTTAAGGTGCGCCAACTCATTCTTGAGAGCATCTATATCCTGCTTCTGCTTGAGAAGAATATTGTAGAAGAGGTCCCTGTCCTGCACAAAATCTGTCTGCTGGGCAGAGGTGCGGTCGCTAAGTACGGGAAGGCGCTCATCCCCCTCTTTAGGCAGATATTTTGTAAGCGTAGGCAGGTCTATCTCCCTCTCGTGCTCCAAAATGGAGATTTGCTCTGCCACACTCTTCAGCTGCCTGATATTTCCCGGCCAGCGGTAATTCTGCAATGCCACCTGAGCGGCGTGGTTAAGCTTTACCGGGGGCACATTGTAACGCTCTGCAAAATCTGCCGCAAACTTTCTGAAGAGCAGATAGATATCTCCCTTCCTCTCCCTAAGGGAAGGGATTGTTACAGGTATAGTGTTGAGCCTGTAGTAGAGGTCTTCTCTAAATTTTCCTGCGCTTATCAGGTGGGGCAGATTCTTGTTTGTTGCTGCTACAACGCGTACATCGGTCTTTTGAATCTTGGACGAACCTACCTTATAAAACTCTCCGCTCTGCAGAACCCTAAGCAACCTTGCCTGAGTTGAAAGGGGGAGCTCTGCAACCTCATCCAAAAAGATTGTGCCATGGTCTGCCACCTCAAAAAAGCCTCTCCTTGTCTCTACAGCGCCGGTAAAGGCTCCCTTTTCGTGACCAAAGAGTTCCGAATCCACTGTTCCTTCAGGTATTGCTCCGCAGTTAACGGGTATATATGAGTTGTGCTTTCTTGCGCTATACTTATGTATTATCTGCGGAATAACCTCTTTTCCAACACCACTCTCGCCCACCACAAGTACCGGGAGGTCTGTATTGGCAACCTGCACTGCAATGTCCAAAGCCCTGTTAAGCAGCTGATCATCGCCAATAATTTCAAATTTTTGTTTTAGTCCCTGTAATTCCATACTATGCAAAGTTAAAAAAATTTATTGGTTTGACTATTTTTAACTACTTTTGTTGGACTTTGTTCAGTTTTTATGAAAAAGAGAATACTCGCCCTAATACCCGCAAGGTACCAATCCAGCAGATTCCCAGGCAAACCATTAGCTATAATCAACGGCAAACCTATGATACAGAGGGTTTACGAGCAAACGGCAAAGGCCTTTGAAGATCTTTGTGTAGCTACAGACGACCAGAGAATAGCCGATGCCGTGGCCGCATTTGGCGGAAAGGCCGTTATGACTGCAACCACGCATAACAGCGGAACGGAGAGATGTCTGGAGGCTCTGCATAAATTTGAGGCGGAGAGCGGGAAAAAATTTGATGTTGTAATAAATGTGCAGGGCGACGAGCCTTATATTCACCCCCAACAACTTTTGGAGCTGGCCGAGTGTTTTAATGATGAGAAGGTGGAGATTGCCACTCTTGTCAAG
>SFUD01000253.1 GCA_004561775.1 bacterium
GGAGAAAGAGAAGGAGAAAGAGGAGAAGGATGCTGCCGCAGGTAACGAGGATAAGGAGAGCGAAGCACCGGTTGGAAAGAGACTGCGTTCACGCAAAAATAGCGTAAAAGAGGAGAAGCCTGCCGAGGAGGCAACTGCTGAGGAGGCAAAATAATTTAACAATTCAGGAGATTTTTACAATGGAAATTAAAGCAGCAGACGTTGCAAAGCTTCGTAAGATGACAGGTGCCGGAATGATGGATTGCAAGAAGGCGCTTGTAGAGGCAAACGGCGACTATGAGAAGGCAAAAGAGATTATCCGCGAGAAGGGTAAGCTTGTTGCCGCAAAACGCTCCGACCGTGAGACAACAGAGGGTTCTGTAATTGCAAAGGTAACTGCAGACAACAAGAAGGCAATTCTTGTAAGTCTTGGTTGCGAGACAGACTTTGTTGCAAACAACGAGGAGTTTAAAGCTTTGGCAGAGGATATAGCAAATACAGCTATCAACAACTATCCTGCAGACCTTGAGGCTCTCAAGGCTTGTAAGCTCTCATCTGGCGTAACAGTAGAGGAGGGTGTTACACAGCAGACAGGAAAGAGCGGTGAGAAGCACGCTATTCCATACTACTCTACTCTGGAGGCTGGTTACATTGCAGCATATATCCACATTAACCACAAGGTGGGCGCAATCGTTGGTTTCAACAAGCCAATGGCAGATGCTCACGTAGGTAAGGAGATTGCAATGCAGGTTACCGCTATGAATCCTGTATCCCTCACAAAGGATGACTGCCCTAAAGAGGTTATAGAGAAGGAGCTTGAGGTTGCTGTAGAGAAGACCAAAGAGGAGATGGTTAAGAAGGCTGTTGAGGCTGCCATAAAGAAGGCTGGTTTCAACCCTGCACACTTCGATTCTGAGGATCATATGGAGAGCAACCAGGCCAAAGGTTGGATTACCGCAGAGGATGTTGTTAAGGTTAAGGAGATTATTGCAAACGTAACTGCAGAGAAATCTGCAAATATGCCTGAGCAGATGATTAACAATATTGCACAGGGCCGTCTTGCAAAATTCTTCAAAGAGAGCACCCTTGAGGAGCAGACCTTTGTTCAGGATGGTAAGATCTCTGTAAGAGAGTACCTTAAGAAGGTAGATCCTGAGCTTAAGATTACCGGTTTCAGAAGATTCTCTCTGGCAGACTAATTTTGGTTTACTCTGAACAGAAGAATTCAATAAAAGAGTGGCTGAAGAGTCGAAAGACCGTTCAGCCACTTCTTTTATACTCTTGATTCTGCAGTTTTTATTCTACAGTTCTGTGATTGTTTATAGTTCTGTGATTGTGTAATCCGGGTTGTAGATAATATGGTGCATTCCCCAGTTGATATATCCGGCGCCCGGTTGCAGTCTCTTAAGTCTGAACTCTATCTGAAGCATCTTCTCCTCTGCAGGTAATTCTCCGGGTATAAGTTTTCCCAAAAGATACTTTACAATATCATACCCCTGGAAGGAGAATGCGCTTGGCTCTGCTGCAAAGAGCGCCCTGTATTTGTATAGGAATGCCTTGCATGCAACTGTTCTGCATTTATTACGCCAATATTCTTCCATTTGGCATTTCCAAAGGTAATAACCTTCAGCCCCTCGCTTATGCAGAGTCCTATATTTCTTACTGCATCTGTTATGAATGCCTCATTGTTGGAGTGGCAGAAGATAATGTTGTTTCCCTCCGGCTCCAGATGGCTCTTCAGGGTTGCAAGAATCTCTCTTCCCTCCAGAATTCCATATCTTATGATTACAGGTTCTATGCCATTGCTGCGCAGATGCTCCTCTACTGCAATCTCTACAGAATCGGGAAGCACACCGCTCTCCCTCAGAACCACAACCTTACCTGTACCCTGCTCTTGGCAGCTGGCAATAATAGCTTTTGAGAGCTCCTGCTGGTATGCCATATGTGCAGGCGGCACCTGAATTAGCAGCGGAGCCTCCTCCAGCAGTGCTGCGGCCTCTGCATCCATTGGGGAGATTACAGGAATGCCCCGGCTATTGAGATATGGCGCCACTGCGGCAAGCTCATCCCTCTTAACCGGGCCAATTATAATGCTGTTATCTGCAAAGCGCTCCAGGTTGCGCATATTGTCCAGCTGACCAATTTGCGACTGGTCATATACATTTATTGTGAGCGCCTCCTCTGCATTCTGCCCTCCCTCTCTCTTCTGCTCATCCGCCGCAAGCAGCGCTCCTGCATAGAAATCCATATAGTTGTTGCTGAAGGATCCTGTTGCAGTATTTAGTGGCAGTATCACTCCTATGCGCTCAATTCTCTTCCCGATAAGCGGGGCAAATGCTTCGGCCGGCTCTTGGGTTGGAAAGGAGAACTCTGCGCTCTCCGATAGTGCTGTTGTATCTGCTGCGGCATTCTGTGCAGAATTGGCTGTTGAGTCTTCTCTCTGATAAGAGAGAGATGAACTAAAGAGATATGCGTCATTCTCCTCCTGGGTGGCTATGCTCAAATCTCTTATAATAATGGAGGAGCCTGCCTTGAGTCCTGCTGCAAGCTGGGGATTGAGTTTAAGCAACTCCTGCTGGGTCACATTATATGCCCTGCAGATGGAGAAGAGAGTCTCTTTTGGCTGAACTATGTGAAGAAGGACCCTTCTGCCGCCTATTGTGGCATACTCTCCGGATTGCTGACGCTCCTGCTGCCCTGCCAACCTGTTAGGCAGTAGGGGTAATAGCAGAAGTGCTGCAATAGTTATCAGGAGTCTTGTGCTGAAGGGTCTTCCAATCATATTTTGTATAATTTTTTTGTTTACAGTCTTGCAAGCATATTCTTTACATTGCACTCTATGCGCTCATATACATTCTCTCCGTATGGCTCCTTGTGGAACTCTTCGCCGGTTATGTGCTCATAGAGCTCTATGTATCTGTTGCTG
>SFUD01000254.1 GCA_004561775.1 bacterium
AGAGTAGTGCAGCCAACGCCAGCAGAAGAATCAACACAATATTTCGGCAGCCCAACCTCACTATCTCTTACCCTTTTTGAGTTCTGCCTTGCGCTTCTCTATCTTTTCGCTCAGCCCCTGAATCTTCTCACTGTTATCCGCACTCTTTGCCTGGTCCCAATAGATAAAGGCTAAGTCGTACTCCCCAAGAGTATAAAGCACCTCCGCATAGTGGTCCAGAATTACAGCGCTCTCCTTGCCTCCATAGAGCATAGCGTGTTTGAACTGCGATTTTGCCTCAACAGGCCTGCCCATAAGGTAGAGAATCCAACCAAAGGTATCAAGGTAGGTTGGGTTGTCGGGCTCCTTAGCCACTGTCTTGGCGCTATACTCGTAAGCCCGCTTAAGCTGTTTGCCATTTACAGCAAGGTAGTAGGCATAATTGTTAAGCACCACTATATTATCGGGACGAATCTCCAACGCCTTTTTATAATTCTGGAAGGTCTTGCTGTGGTTGCCCAACTGGTAGTAGGCATCACCCAAGAGAGAGTAGGTATTGGCAAGCACTGTGGTATCATTGTGCCTGAGCCCAATGTCGCGCATCTTTTCAAGAAGCGGTATGCTCTCCCCATAGGCACCCCTGCGTATCTTGGAATAACTCTCTATCTCCAATGGAAAGACCTCCTCCGGAAAGAGTGAGGCTATGCGTTGCGCCTCGCTCTCTGTAAGGTTCCAATCCTCTGTAGAGTAGATAAAGGAGAGGTATTGTATTGCAGGCATAGTAGAGGCAGGATATGCCTCCTGATTGCTCCTTAGAATCTTTATGCATTTGTCATTCTCGCCCACCTTTGCATAAAAAGCCGCGCAAAGATAAAGAGCAGTGGAATCCGGATTGGAGCAGGCCAGCATATCTGTAATCATTGTATCTATCTGCACCTTATAGGTCTGAACAAATCGGGAGGCCTGGAAGAGCTGCTGCAGATAGGCCCCCTTCATCTGCAGAGGCACAGTGCCATTTGCAAAGAAGGGCTTTACGCTCTTAAAATAGTTGTCAAAGTCTCCCTTGCTTCTATAAAGCTCCGCAATGCCCACCAAAGCGCCCGGATAGTTTGGCTCACTACGCAGAGCCTTGTTGTAATAAACCATAGCAAGCGAATCCTTGAAGCGGTCGGAGTAGAGGTCTCCCAACAGCGACTCTATGCGAGGCGAGTCAAAGCCATTGTCATACTCCTTAAGGTACTCTATTGCACCCTCCCAATTGCTGCGGCTCTTAAAGATATTAAAGCGGGTAAGTGCAATCTCGTCGCTCTTCCCGAATATCTTCTCAATCTTATCAAGCGTCTCCTCCGCCTTCTCCAGGTCCTCCGAGGCAAGATAGAGGTTGGCAAGGCTAAAATAGATGTCTGTCCTGGCAGGGAACTGCCTTATCATCTCCTCATAGAGCTTTGTAGCCTCTGCTCCTCTCTGGGTGGCAATATATATCGTACCAATAGTTGGAGGTATCTCTGGCTATTGCCTCCTTAATGTAGCTTTCGCCCGCAACAGGTTCATTCTCAACAATGGCAATCATTGAGAGATAATAGTAGGCTGCATCTGAGCCGGGATTCTCCTCTATTACTCTTTTGAAGAATCCTTTGGCCTCTTCATAATTGTTGGAGGTAAAGGCGCGCACCCCCTCCAGAAAATTATATGATTCGTCATTCGTATCAAGCACAAACTGCTCTGCCTTCTGCTGCTGTTGCACCCCTGCGCGCAAATCAATCTCCTGCGCCTTGCCCGGTGTGGCTGTGCAGAGAAGCAGCAGAAGCAGCAAAAGCGCAAAAGAGACTCCTTTGGCAGTTATCCTCTTATCCATCATATTCATTCTCCTAAAAAATTTACTTCAAATAGCCCCGCAATTTTTGAGCCATTGATGTGGCAAATACAAAATCATTCAACTCCTTGCAGTTGCTGTGCAATATATCTCTGTTGTTGCCCTCCCACAACTTGGCGCCATTGTAGATGAAGCCTATTTTATCACCTATCTCCATAACGGAGTTCATATCGTGGGTATTAATAACAGTAGTCATCCCATACTCCTGTGTAATCTCCTGTATGAGATGGTCTATCACTATGGAGGTGGTAGGGTCCAATCCGGAGTTTGGCTCATCGCAGAAGAGATACTTGGGGTTAAGCGCTATGGCTCTTGCAATAC
>SFUD01000255.1 GCA_004561775.1 bacterium
CCGCCAAGGTGGGTATCTCCGTTTGTGGATTTAACCTCAAATACACCGTCGCCAAGCTCAAGGATTGAGATATCGAATGTACCTCCGCCAAGGTCAAAGACCGCAACTTTGGATTCTGTATTCTTCTTGTCCAGACCGTAAGCAAGAGCTGCCGCTGTAGGCTCGTTGATGATACGTCTTACATTAAGGCCTGCAATCTCGCCCGCCTCCTTTGTAGCCTGACGCTGAGCATCGTTAAAGTATGCAGGAACGGTAATCACAGCCTCGTGCACCTCCTGACCCAAATAGTCCTCTGCGGTCTTCTTCATCTTCTGAAGAATCATTGCAGAGATCTCCTGCGGTGAGTAGAGTCTGCCGGCAATATCTATTCTTGGTGTATTGTTGTCACCCTTTACAACCTTATAAGGTACTCTTGCAATCTCGCCTCCAACCTGGTCGTAGGTGCAACCCATAAACCTCTTGATGGAGTAGATGGTCTTTGTAGGATTGGTGATGGCCTGACGCTTTGCAGGGTCTCCAATCTTTCTCTCGCCGCTATCGGTGAATGCTACAACAGATGGGGTGGTTCTCTTACCCTCGCTGTTTATAATAACTGTAGGCTCATTGCCCTCCATTACGGATACGCAACTGTTGGTGGTACCCAAATCAATTCCAATAATCTTTCCCATAGTATCTTTAATTTTTAATTATTTTCAAATTGTTTTACTCTCCTATTCTCCAAGACCGTGCCAATGCAGAATTACTGACAGTTTGTCATATTATCGGGAAGAGTCAAATTATGCCATGCCGCTCCCATTTGCACTGCACATAACCTTTTAAATGTGATAATCTTTGTATCTTTGCGCCTGCAATTATGAGTGCAGTATATAGGAATATAGCAGAAGAGGAGTTTGCCGATATAAGCGGCAGGATACTCTATGAGGATAATCATCTCTTGGTTTTCAACAAGAGGGCAGGTGAAATTGTTCAGGGAGATAAGACGGAGGATGAGCCTCTCTCGGAGACTTTGAAGGCCTTTGTGGCAGCAAGAGATGGCAAGCCCGGCAGAGTCTTTATGGGGGTGCCTCACAGGCTGGACCGCCCTGTAAGCGGCATTGTAATATTTGCAAAGACCTCCAAGGCGCTGGAGCGTCTAAATGAGGCCTTTAGAGAGGGAGAGGTGCATAAGACCTATTGGGCGCTGGTCTGCGAAGAGCCTGCCCGCAAGGAGGCAGAGCTGAAGGATTATCTGGTTAGAAATGAGAAGCAGAACAAGAGCTACCTCTACAGTTATCCCAAGGCAGGCGCCAAAGAGGCGCGCCTTATATATAAGCAGATTGCCGCAACAAAGCGCTATTTTCTGCTGGAGGTGACCCTGCTAACAGGAAGGCATCATCAGATAAGGGCGCATGCACCCTGTAAAGAGAATCCCATTAGAGGTGGTGGCGCCGGTGGATTGGGTGCAGCTGAAGAGTGAGAGCACCGATAAGGTGAGTGCGGCTGAAGAGTGAGTGCTAAGATAAGGCGGGCAGCTGAGGAGTGATGCGTGATGCTGCAAAGTATATGGATTTTTATTTGATATAGATATGAGCAAAGGTTTGGTAGTTGTCTTTTCTGCACCATCGGGTACATCATCTTCTGGAGAAGTTTCCCCAGATAGAGTTCTCTGTCTCTGCCACAAGCCGTGCCCCAAGGGGTGCGGAGGTGGATGGTAAGGATTACTATTTCTTTACTGCGGAGCAGTTTGAGCAGAAGATTGCAGAGGACCGGTTTGTGGAGTATGAAGAGGTGTATGCGGGCACTTATTACGGCACGCTCAAATCGGAGATTGAGAGGCTTTGGGATAAGGGGGCTGTGATTGCCTTTGATGTGGATGTAAAAGGGGGCGTTAATATAAAGCGGCTCTTTGGAGAGAGTGCTCTCTCAGTCTTTGTAATGCCACCCTCTGTTAAGGTGCTGGAGGAGCGCCTTATAGCAAGGGGTACAGATTCCAAGGAGAGCATTGCCAAGAGATTGGCCAAGGCAGAGGAGGAGATTGCATACAGTTCCAAGTTTGATGTGGTGCTTGTGAATGACAACCTGCAGCAGGCTTTTGCCCAGGCGGAGAGGATAGTGGGGGAGTTTATTGAATCTGCAAAGAGGGAAGAGGAGTAGCAGGTTATGCGTATAGCACTTTATGGCGGTTCATTCAATCCGCTGCATCTGGGGCATCTCTCCATTGCGGCATATGTGCTCTCCAAGGGGCTTGCAGATGAGTTCTCTTTTCTGCT
>SFUD01000256.1 GCA_004561775.1 bacterium
CTCGCCCGCTATGCGCGCAGGAGTGGCGCCTACTGCCTTTTTTAGACCTATCTCTCTGGTGCGCTCCTTTACAGAGACCATCATTATATTCATAAGCGCCACGCTTGCTCCAAAGAGTGTGATAATCCCGATGCCGAAGGAGATGGCCACAATTATCTCCATAAGCCTATTGAAGCGGTTGCGCTCATTGCTGTAGCTGGAGATGGCAAAGTTGTCTGGCTTGCCCGGAGAGAGGCGCCTTATTGTGCGCATAAGCAATGTGGCGCGCTCAACTATCCATTCTGCATCTCGGCCCATAGGGAGAATGCTCACCCTGTAGGAGGTTCCGGAGGGGAGCAGTGGCGCGGCATTTGATCCTATCGGGAAGATAATGGAATTCTCTGCTCCGCCATATCCGCTCTCTCCGCTCTTCTCCAGAATGCCGCAGATTTTAAATTCTCTGCCGCCTAAAGAGAAGCTTCCGCCATTCTCTGCTCTTAGCTGTGATGCTGCTGTATGCCCTATTATTGAGAGATTGTTTGTCTCGTTTTTGCTCTTGATATTGCGCCCCTGGCTAATATTTAATCCGTAGTGGCCCAGATACTCTCCGTCTGCCAGAATAATCTGCAGATTGGGGCTGCTCCTTCCGCCCTCTGACGAGGCGGTGAAGGGGAGGGGTGCAGCGGCATAGATGGAGATTGCCTCTTCCGGCAGGTATTTAAGCATAGAGCTCTTAAGCGCCTCTGCCTCAAAGAGGGTTATGCCCCTATGCCTCCCGCCCTCCAAGGCGGAAAGAGTTATTCTCTCTGTTGTGATTTGCTGCAGGCTCTCGCTGAGTTTTGCTTGCAGAGCCTCTGTGGCTGTAAGGATTCCCACAAGGGATGTTATTCCTATGCCAATTATGACAATCGTAATGGTTTTGCGCAATCTGTCCCACATATCTCCTCCTCTTTTGCACTGTAAAAGTATGAAAAATGAGTCTCTTCTCAAAATGTTTTTTGGTTGGGGTTCTGCAAGTTTATATCTTTGCGGCGCTATTACACATAATTAAATGGAAAAGAGATTCAATAATGAGCGCAAGGGAACCGGGAGGGGACCGCGCAGAGATAATGAGCGCCCTCGCAAGCCATTTGGCGGCAGAAAGGAGGAGCGCCAGAAGAGAAGGATGACGAGCGTCCTCGCAGAGCCTTTGGCGGCAGAAGGGAGAATGACGAGCATCCTCGCAAGCCATTTGGCGGCAGAAGGGATGAGCAGGAGCGTCCACGCAAGCCATTTGGCGGCAGACGAGAGGAGAGTACAGGCAGCCGCATAAGAAGAGCCTTTGAAGGAGAAGGGGCGGCTCCGCTTAAACCTAAGTACAAGGGTGCGGTTGAGTATACTCCAAAACCAAGAAAGCCTATAGCTGAGGGTGAGAAGGGTGTGCGTCTTAACAAATATATTGCCAATAGCGGCATCTGCTCCAGAAGAGAGGCGGATGAGTTTATCCAGGCAGGTCTGGTTAAGGTGAATGATATAATCATTACAGAGCTTGGTACAAGGGTCTTCCAGAACGATGTGGTTAAGTTTAATGATGAGACCATAAAGGGAGAGGAGAAGGTCTATATTGTTATGAACAAGCCAAAGGATTTTGTTACCACCACCTCAGATGCGCACGCGGAGAAGACAGTTATGGATTTGATTGCGGGCAAGTGCAGAGAGCGTGTCTATCCTGTTGGCAGATTGGATAAGGCTACTACCGGTGTTCTGCTTATTACCAACGACGGAGACCTTACAGAGCGTCTCACACATCCCTCTTTTGAGAAGAAGAGCGACATCATACGGTCGGCGTCGTCGCGGTTTCGCGGTGGTCCAAAGAGCATATTGACGGGGGAACGTCGTCGGATTCGCACGACGACCGAAGTCGTATCGTCGCCGGGTTTGAAATCGTATTGTCGATTGCATTCGTCGACGAGCATGGTCGAGAGCGTTTTGGCGGTGTATCCGACGTGTGCAAACGTCTTCATGTACTCGGCAATGTCTTCGCGCTTCCATCCGAAGTTGAAGACGCGCCCGATGCCGGCGTGAGGGCAACCGTCGCTCATGGCGATGAAGATGTCGTTTTCTTGGAGTTTAATCGTCGACTTGTAGATTTTTTTGTTGTCGATGGTGACTTCGCCGTTGAGGATCTTCTGGAACAGAGCCTCGTACTCATCGACGGTGAAGTTCTGCATGCTCCAGGTAGCGGTGGGCAGGCCGACAGCGTTATTATCGGCGCCCAGAGAGGTGGCGTTGCCGCCGATTTCGGAGAAGGTGCCGTCATAGACTTTGGCCAGAGCCCACTGTACAGCGCTGGCCAGACCCTTGGTAGCAGAGGTCACAACGGTCTCGGACTCAAAGGATTGGTCG
>SFUD01000257.1 GCA_004561775.1 bacterium
AAGGGATAGCCTCTTCCAAAGATTTAACGGCTATGCCAAGATGCTCAATATGTGAAAGTTTCATAATTAGTTATGTTATTAGTTATACTTATATATACTCTTTGGAGTAAATTTTATCACGCAAAAATAATTAATTTTTAACTTTGTACCTAAAATTTTATAGACAAAAAGCATTTATGTTAGGGCTATTTAAAAGACTCTCCAAAGGAGTCAGGTTTTCTAATTATTACCTTCTGATAATCTGGAGATTATTACTGGCATATATCATATACTCGCTCTGTCGCGCGGTATTTCTCATCTATAATCTGGACCTTCTGCAGCCAATGAGCGGCGCAGACCTCTGGAACATCTTCAGGGGCGGGCTTATGTTTGACACAACAGCCATCCTCTACACCAACATCCTCTACCTGGTGCTCTCCTTCATACCTGCACCATTTGTCTTTAACAGAATTTACCAGAAAATCCTTCGCATACTCTACGTAACAGTCAATTTCATCTGCGTCTGCATGAACCTTGGCGACACCGTCTATTTCCCATTCTCTATGCGCAGAGTAAGTATGACCTTCTTCAGCGAGTTCACCGGCGACATAAACTTTGGCACCATTCTCCTGGAGAGCCTTGCAATGTTCTGGTACATAACACTTATAGGCATAATCCTGCTGCTGCTGCTAATCTGGCTCAGCGGCAGTTGCAAATATATAAAGAGTCCTGCCTATGCTGCCCGCACTGCCGGCGCTGCCACAACTGCTGGTGCAGCCACAACTGCCGGTGCTGCCACAGTTGCCGGTGCTGCCACAACTGCCACAACTGCCACTGCGGCCGGTGCGCTCTCCCTGCCACAGCGCAGGCGCGCAATGTGGCGTGCGCTTGGCATTCAAGCACTTGCGCTAATAATAACCGCACCGCTCTTCATCATAGGAGTGCGCGGCGGAGCAACCCGAACAATGCGCCCAATCACGCTAAGCAACGCAGGCGACTTTGTGCAAGTGGCAATTCACACACAAGCGGTCCTAAACACACCCTTCTCCATTATACGCACCATCGGGAAGGCAAAATTTACAAAACATATTAAAAATCTTCCCGATGGCACAACTGCCCAGACTCTGCAGGCTAACGGCACCGCAGCATCGGCGAGCATTCGCACAAAAGAGGGGCCTGCGCTCCAGGACTCGCACTTTGTACCAGCGCTCCAGCTGGAGGAGGGGGCCACAGTTGGCAGCAAGCGTAACATTGTGATACTCATAGTGGAGAGCTTTGCGGCAGAGAATATGAGCTTCCTCAACCCAGAGCTGCCGGAGAGCCTCACCCCATTCCTTGACTCTCTCAGCCGCGAGGGGTTGCTCTGCACCAACGCCTTTGCCAACGGCAGAAAATCCATAGATGCAGTCCCATCCATACTGGCATCTATGCCAAGCCTCATAACCTCCTTTGCAGTAACACCTTACGCTACCAACGACCTTAATGGTCTTCCCGATATCCTAAAGGAGATGGGCTACTATTGCGCCTTCCTGCACGGAGCGCCAAACAACTCTATGGGAATAAGAGCGGTATCGCATCTCTGCGGAGTGGACAACTATTATGGAAAGACAGAGTTTGGAGACGATTCCAAATTCGACGGCGCCTGGGGTATCTGGGACGAGTATTTTCTCCCCTTTGCCGCCAACACAATAGGCACCTTCAAAGAGCCATTCTGCGCAAGCATCTTCACACTCTCGTCGCACCACCCCTTCAAGCTCCCCAAGGAGTATGAAGGAGTCTTCCCGCAGGGCGAAACAGACCTGCAGAGGGTAACGCCGTACACAGATATGTCGTTAAGAAAGTTCTTTGAACAGGCCCGCAAGAGCGACTGGTACAAGAATACAATCTTTGTAATCACCCCAGACCACTCCACCCTGACAGGTCACGCGCCAAAATACAAGACACCAATCTGGAGCACCTCAATCCCAATCATCTTCTACGCTCCGGGATTCATCAAGCCGGGCCGATACAACGCGCCGGTACAGCAGTTGGACATTATGCCAACGCTCCTTGGTCTGCTCAACTACAATAAACCCTACTTTGCCTTTGGACGAGACCTCAACAGAGACTCCACGCTACAACCCTTCGTAATCAACTACGGAACCAACCAGTTCCAGCTCATCCAGGGCGACACCCTCCTTGTCCGCGACAACAAATCGCTCGTAGCCGCCTACTACTACAAAACCGACAGCCTCCTTGCGGCAGGTAACTCTTCAGCGGCAGTTTGTTCAGCAGCGGGTGCCTCGGCGGTAAGCACGGCAGGTAACTCTTCGGCGGCAGGTAGCACGGTGGTAAGCTCGGCGTCCGCAGGTGCTGCGGCGGGTAGCTCAGCGGCGGTAAGTTCGGCGGTTAGCACGGCAGGTAGTGCCTTGGCGGCAGGTGGTGCGGCAGGAGCCAATAACGACCCTGACTATGAAATAAT
>SFUD01000258.1 GCA_004561775.1 bacterium
CATAAGGTCCTTCTTCTCACCATTTCTTATACCGCTGAAATCCCATTTGGAGACACGCGGCCTCTCTGTGAGATGGATACCCAGAGTAATGGTATCTTTTGTCCAGACGGAATCAATATTGAAAGAGACATCGGAGAAATAACGCTGCATTGTAATTCTCTTTATAACGGAGGAGATCTCTTCGCTTGGAACGGTTATCTCCATCCCCTTCTCCAGACCGGTAAGGGAGACAACTCTCTCCGGGCTCAGATATTTGGTTCCCTCCACTCTGATATCTCCTATCACATAGGTCTTGGGGGTATTGTAATCAACTACAGGCTTTTTTGTCTGCGCATTCAAGCTCATTGAAGACAATAAAACAAGAGCTGCTAGTACTTTAAGTATTCTCATCTGAATCAGTTAATTTTCTCAATATTAGACCTTTCCATATCTACGCTCCCTCTTGGCGTATTCATCCAGTGCCGCTTTGAACTCATTTTTGCGAAAATCAGGCCAAAGTATATCTGTAAAATAGTATTCTGTGTATGCGCTCTGCCAGAGCATATAGTTGCTTATCCTCATCTCCCCGCTTGTGCGGATAAGCAAATCGGGATCGGGAATAGCTGCAGCCCTGGTACAGAGGGCGGCCTCCAGTTGCTCCATTGTTATCTCCCCCTCTCCCCCATTGGAAGCAAGGACCCTGTTTGCAGCCTGCACAATATCCCATTTGCCGCTATAGCTTAGAAAGAGTATGAGTGTAAGCCCGGTATTGCCTGCAGTAAGCGCCATACAATCCGCTATCTCTGTGCGAAGCCCCTCCGAGAGCCGCTCCAGATTGCCCAGCACAACAAAGCGTATATTGTTTTTTGTAAAAGTTGGGGTCTCTGCAGAGATGCATTTTACCATAAGGGACATAAGAGCCTCAACCTCCTCCTGCGGACGGCCCCAGTTCTCCTCCGAGAATGCAAAGAGGCTCAAATATTTTATTCCCCTCTCTGCAGCATACTCCGTGCAGGCGCGGACACTCTCCACGCCCTCTATATGACCTTCTGTCCTCTCTTTACCGCGTTGTTTTGCCCAACGCCCGTTGCCATCCATAATGATGGAGACATGTTGCGGGAGCAAGTTGTTGTTTGTGGCACTCATAAGATTGCAAAGTTAATCTTTAATTGTCAAAAATCTAGAATTTATTGCGTTTATCTTCCCCCCACATAAGTTTTTCCCTCAATGCATCTATGAAATTATTCTTTACAGATGCGCACTTGAGAGCAAACGGGGCCTTAGAGAGAGAGGCGCACATTAAGGTTGTGCGGCGCAATAGGAGAGATAATGAGCACATTGCTCTCCGGCAGCACTACAGGCCCGCCCAGGCTAAGAGAGTATGCTGTGGTACCGGTTGCTGTAGCCACCAGCAGTCCATCTGCCCAGTAGGTGGGAAGCATTGTGTTATTCAGCTTTACATTCACCTCCAGCATAGAGGCGGAGGTGCGCTGCAAGGTAATCTCATTGAGCGCGTATGGATGAAAATCCGCAGGCATTGCGCTGCAGCGCATTATTGTAGTTGCCATCCAGCAGGTCCACAAAGTGCTCTGTGGCATTTGTAAGAAAGCCCATCCTGCCAAAGTTCACTCCTGCCACAGGAATATCCCTGCCGCAGACAAGGGTGATTGCCTCCAGATAGGTTCCGTCTCCGCCCAGAGAAATCAGCAGCCTCACATCATCGGGGAGCTCATCTGCAGAGGCAAAGAGTGTGGCATCGGGAAGAGCAATGCCTGCCCCGCACAAGCAATCATAAAAAGCGCTGTAGCAGAAGAGTTGCGGGGTGCTTCTCTGCCTTAGCATATTAAGAAGGGTCTCCATCCCGATGCGGTTGGCATCTGTGACAGTGCGCCCGTACAATGCAATCTTCATAATCCTGATTTTGCCGCAAGTTATGCATTTTTGCCAAATTATGCATATATTTGTGGGAGATTTGCACTTTGTAAATATTAACAAATTAACATATCAAAGACTAATGAAACAGATGAAATTTATTCTTGCGTTGGCCGTTTCGGCAATGCTCTTCTCCTGCAACTCAAAATCCGGCAACACCCAGGCTCCTCAGGCTCAGGGAGAGGTTGCTCCTGTTGGCAGCATTGTGTATATACAGATGGATTCCCTTATTGCAGGCTATGACATGGCAAATGACCTTCGCACAGAACTGGAGGCTAAAGTAGCAGATATTCAGGGAGATCTCAACAAGAAACAGCGCGCATTTGAGAGCGATGCCAATGAGTTCCAGACAAAGGTGCAGAAGGGTCTGCTCACACAGTCACAGGCAGAATTGCAGAACCGTCAGCTTAACGAGCGCCTTCAGGCACTTCAGAATGAGGGTCAGATTAAACAGAACGAGATAGCAGAGGAGCAGGCAGTACTTCTCAACAAAGTGTTTGATGCAGTGCAGACCTACCTTACAGAGTACAACAAGACTCACAACTATGCCCTCATTCTTACCACCTCTGCAGCAAGTTCTACAGTAATTGTGGGCAATCCGTCCCTTGATATTACCAACGATGTTCTCATAGGCCTCAACGAGGAGTATGCAAAGAAC
>SFUD01000009.1 GCA_004561775.1 bacterium
ATATTCTTGCCCAGACAAGACCATATTCCCATTCCGGTAATTACCACTCTATTCATAGCAGACCTCCATTTATTGATATTACCTCTCCGGTTATATAAGATGACTCCTCTCCTGCAAGGAATCCCACAAGTGATGCCACCTCCTCCGGCTTGCCGAAGCGCTTCATAGGCACCATCTTGGCAAGCTCCTCCTTAGGCAGCTCCTTTGTCATATCGCTCTCTATAAAGCCCGGAGCAACTGCGTTTACAGTGACTTTGCGCGGCGCAACCTCCTGCGCAAGAGCCTTTGTGGCGCCTATAAGCGCGGCTTTTGCGGCAGAGTAGTTGCATTGGCCAGGCATACCCTTAAGGCCGGAGAGGGAGGTTATGTTTATTATTCTCCCGAATCTCTTGGTCATCATTCCCTTGAGAACCCTTCTTGTGGTGTAGAAGAAGCCGTTGAGGGTGGTGTCAATAACATTGTGCCACTCGCTGTTCTGCATAAAGACCATAAGGTTGTCTCTGCGTATGCCTGCATTGTTTACCAGCACGGCAATGTAGTCGTTGGGATGTGAATTCTCCCACATCTCTATGGCCTCCTCTATAGCCTGGGGATTGGAGATGTCAAATCTTAGCAGTTGGGCAGTGCCGCCCATCTGCTCAATGGCACTCTTTGTTGCCTCTGCGGCCTCCTGATTGCCCAGGTAGTTTATTACAACAGGGTAGCCCATAGCGGCCAACTTTATGCAAATGGCCCTGCCTATTCCTCTTGAGCCACCTGTTACAAGCGCGTATCTCATAGTTCTTTCTCTCTTAAATATCTCTCTACGGAGGCAATATCATTGTAGAATGGCGTATCCTCTATGAAGAGGGGAACAAGTTCTCTTATCTCTCTGTAGAGTCTCCTTGTTGCCGGCGCAAGCTTCTCCTCCATCTTAAGGCAGTCTGTAGCCTGCGCAAGGGCTATGCAGTGTATTGCCATAACCTGATATGCATTATCTATCACCCTCTTGCAGAGGAGGGCGCTGTTTGTGCCCATTGAGACAATATCCTGATTGTCGTTGTTGTTTGGTATGGAGTGCACGTAGTTTGGCATTGCCAGCGTCTGACTCTCAGCCGTTGTGGAGGTGGCTGTAAACTGGCAGGCCTGCATTCCGTAGTTGAGCCCCAACTTGCCAAGATTGAGGAAGGGCGGAAGAATCTCGTTTATCTTGTGGTGGAAGAGATAGTTGAGCTGCCTCTCTGCCGTCATTGTAAGCCTTACCGTGGCAATCTTTACCTTGTCCTGCTCCAGGGAGATGTAGTCTCCGTGGAAATTGCCGCCGTGATAGACATTGTTGCTTGCAGGGTCTATCACAGGGTTGTCGCAGACAGAGTTAAGTTCGCGCTCTATGACATTGCGCGAGTTGCTGTAGGTCTCTTGGATTGGCCCGAGTATCTGCGGAGTGCACCTTAGCGAGTAGTAGGCCTGAACCTTTCGGGAGAAGAGCTTCTCGCCGTTAAGCTCCTTGTTGTAGAGGTAGTGCTCCCTCTTTAGAAGAGAGCCGCTTCCCTGCGCTATCTCCCTCATTCTCTGCGCGGCATATTGCTGGCCGGAGTGTCTTCTGCTTGCATTTAAAGGAATGCTCATCCAGTCGTCATAGGAGCCTGCAATCTCATTCATCCATACTGCCTGATGCAGGGCAAGTTCCAGAAGCCTCTCTGCATATATCTGATTAACTGCGGCAATGCCTGTCATTACGCTGGTGCCGTTAGTGGCGCTAAGCCCTTCGCGTATATGTATGGAGATGGGCTTAAGGTTGCACTGGCGTAGCACCTCCGCGCTTTTGCGCCACTCTCCCTTGTAGAAGACCTCCCCCTCTCCAATGAGGGTAAGGGCAATATGTGCCAGCTGCACCAGATCTCCGCTTGCCCCCACGCTGCCGTGCTGGGGAATGAAGGGGTATATACCTCTGTTTATAAACTCTGCAAGGAGCCTTATTACCTCCGGATGTATTCCCGACCCTGCCTGCAGAAATGTTCCAACTCTTGCCAGCATTGCCGCCTTTACATATAGAGGCTGCAGAGGTTCTCCTGCGCCTGTGGCGTGACTTCTTATAATATTGTATTGCAGAGCCTTAAGGTCATCCTCCTCCACTCTCCACTGAGCCATAGGGCCAAAACCGGTATTGATGCCGTAGATAACCCTGTCACGAGCAAAATCCTTAAGGAAGGCATAGCACTCCTCCACCCTCTTCATTGCCTCCGGAGGGAGGGAGAAACTGCGCCCTTTAAAGAGATAATCTTTTATGTCTGAAACCGTTATATAGTAACCTTCCATTATATGCACATTAACCTACAAATATAATATAAAATGTACTAGTGTGCAAACTCTGCCTCCGGCGAGAGGTTAAGCGTATGGGTAATGGATTTTGGAAAATCCTGCTTGTAGTGTGAGACCATTATGAGGCTCTTCTCCGGCTGTCGGCACCAGCTCTCTATAATCTCTGCGGCAAGGGTGCGGTTCTTATTGTCCAGTCCGTGAAAGGGTTCATCCAGAATGAGCAGAGGCGGATTCTTTACAAATGCCCTTGCAAGCAGCACCATTCGCTGCCAGCCATCGGAGAGGTGCATATAATTTGTGCCGCGGAATCGGGAGAGGTTAAAGAGTTCCATCCATCTCTCCACCCTCTGCAGATGCTCCTCCTTTGGCTCCACATAGAGCCCTATGGTATCAAAGAGCCCGCTGGCAACTATATTCTCTACAGGGAGGGGCTTGCGGTAGCTCTTATACATCTCTGGAGAGAGGTAGCCTATGTTGCGCTTTATATCCCAAATGCTCTCGCCTGTGCCTCTTTTGCGCCCGAATAGGGTAATGTTGCAGCTGTAGGCCTGCGGATTATCTGCGCAGATAAGGCTTAGCAATGTGCTCTTGCCGGAGCCGTTTCTGCCAGTAAGAGCCCACTTCTCCCCTGCCTTCAGGCTCCAACTAAGGTCTTTTAGGATTGTTCTGTTGCTGTATCTTATGCTCACATTCTGCAACTTAAGCAGCTCTTTGCCGCACTCTGCAGAAGGATTGTGCTCTGCATCAGATGCGCATTCTGCAATGACGCTATGGGCGGTGGAATAATCTTTGGCTGTGGTTTCAACGGCTGTTGTTTTAATAGCTGCAAGGCCCTCATTTAGAGGATATTTTGCAACCCTGCCATCCTCTATAAGCACAATGTGGGAGAAGAGCGAGAGGTTCTCCGGCAATCGGGACTCCAATAATATAAGTTGTACTCCCGATATCTTTACCAGCTCTTGCAGCAGCTCTGCCACAATTGCGCGATTCTGCTCATCCAGGCCTATGTAGGGATTCTCAATGATAATTATTCTTGCGCCTGTGCAGAGCATCTGCGCAATTTGAAATCTTCTGAACTCGCCGCTGCTTAGACTTATTATGTACCTCTCCATAAGATTCTCCAGCTTTAGGTGAGAGAAGCAGCCGGGCAGTTTGGAGAGGGAGAGCACATCTTTGACTTTTGGCAGCGAATCATCCAGCAGCCCCTGATTCCAGCGCATCTGGTAGCACATTCCCTCATCTGAGCCTCCATATTGGCTGTTGAAGGAGAGGTGCGCCATATTGGAGGTTATCCTGTTCCAGTCGTTGCCGGGAAGGTTGTGGGTTATAGTGCCGCAAAGGCTCTGGTAGCTCTTCATAAGTGTCTTGGCAAGAATGCTCTTGCCAGATCCGTTCAGGCCATAGACCAACCAGTTCTCTCCCCTGAATAATTTAAGGTTTATTGGCTCTGCAAATTGGAATGGCGCGCGCGGCAGATAGTTTTGCAGCTCTACAAGCGGAGACTCCTGCAATGTTGGTTCCTGTATCATCTTAATTGGTTTTTTGTGGCTGCAAATTTAGTTTATTTGAGCTATTATGACTAAATTGCGCCCCCAAAATCATAGACTGTATGAAAATTGGATTCGATAACGAGAAGTACCTTAAGATTCAATCGGAGCACATTAGAGAGAGAATAGGAAAATTTGGCAACAAGCTCTACCTGGAGCTTGGAGGAAAGCTCTTTGACGACAATCACGCAAGCCGTGTTCTGCCGGGTTTTTGTCCCGACAGTAAGCTGCAGATGTTTAAGCAGTTGAAAGATACTGCGGAGATTGTGATTGTAATAAGCGCGGTGGATATTGAGAAGAACAAGGTGCGCCAAGATTTGGGAATTACCTACGATGAGGATGTCTTAAGGCTCCGCAAGGAGTTTACCAGACTTGGGTTTTATGTAAGCGGCGTTGTAATAACCCACTATAATGGCCAGAACTCTGCAGACCTTTACAGGCAGAGGCTTGAGAGATTGAATATTAAGGCCTATTATCACTACACCATAGATGGCTACCCTAATAATGTTTCGCTTATAGATAGCGAGGATGGCTTTGGAAGAAACGATTATGTGGAGACCACCCGTCCGCTTGTTATTGTTACCGCACCTGGTCCGGGCAGCGGTAAGATGGCGGTCTGTCTAAGCCAGCTCTACCAGGAGCACAAGAGAGGCGTAGAGGCGGGCTATGCAAAGTTTGAGACCTTCCCTGTATGGAATTTACCGCTTAAGCATCCTGTGAATATTGCCTACGAGGCTGCTACGGCAGACCTTAACGACATTAATATGATAGACCCCTTCCATATGGACGCCTACAATCAGATTGCCATAAATTACAACAGGGATATTGAGATTTTCCCTGTTCTGAATGCCATCTTTGAGAGCATCTATGGCGAGAATCCATACAAGTCGCCTACAGATATGGGCGTAAATATGGTGGGCTTCTGCATAAGCGATGACGAGGTCTGTTGCAATGCTGCTAATGATGAGATTATCCGCAGGTACTATACCGCCCTTAACCGTATGGCGGATGGCGCAGGCAATGAGAATGAGGTGCATAAGATAGCCCTGCTCTTTAAGCAGGCAAAGATAAATACCGCCTACCGCAAGACTACCGTTGCAGCAAGGGAGCGCAAGGAGCAGACAGGACTTGCCAGCGCTGCCATTGAGCTGGAGGATGGCACAATAATTACTGCAGGGAGTTCGCCGCTGCTGGGCCCTTGTGCAGCCCTTATTTTAAATGCCACAAAGTATCTTGCCGGCATAGACCACAGTGTTAAACTTATACCTCAGAGTATGATTGAGCCTATTCAGAAGACAAAGGTAAAGTACCTTAAGGGAAAGAATCCGCGTCTTCATTCAGACGAGGTGCTTATTGCGCTCTCTGTATTGAGCACTCAGAGCGAGGATTGCGCAAAGGCTCTTAAGATGCTGCCTAAGCTTGCAGGGTGTCAGGTACATACAACGGTAATGCTGAGCGAGGTGGATAGAAAGACCTTCAGCAAGCTTAAGATTGGCCTTACAAGCGATGCTGCCAGAGATACTAATTAAGTATCTCCAGCAGTTGGCTCATCTTATCAATAACATAGTTGGCGCCGCTCTCTTTCAATTGGGCGGCGTCTGCGTTTCCCCAGGTTACGCCGCAGCTCTTTACGCCGGCATTGGTTGCCATATTTATATCAAAGGGCATATCTCCCACTACAAAAGCCTCCTCTGCAGAGAGGTTATAGTGCCGGAGTATCTGCAGTACGGCATCGGGAGCAGGCTTGGGATGCTCCACATTGTCTCCTCCAACAGCATACTCAAAGAGGTGCGCTATCTTCATATCCTCCAGAAAGCTGTGCAGAGAGGGTGATAGTCTGGAAGAGGCTATGCTCATAAGGTAGCCTCTGCGCCGCAGCTCCTCTAGTGTCTCCATTACCTCCGGGAAGAGCCCCGGCACCAGTATTTTGCGGTTTTCTTTGAAGATTCTGCGGTAGGTATCCCTTAGCAGGATATATTTTTCTGCAGCCATTCCGGGATAGAGCACTTTGAAGGCATCCTCCAGTGTGAGGCCAATTGTTGCAGCGCACTCCTGACGGCTCTTAATCTCCACTCCCAGCTCTTTCATTGTCATCTGAAAGGTTAGGATAATGTTCTCTTTGGTATCTGCAAGGGTTCCGTCAAAATCAAAGATTACAAGTTTTATATATCTCTCCATCTGCTGTTACTCTATCCAATAGACCTCGTTTCCCTTTCTGCGCGGAGCCTTTGGGAAGGGACCCTCTATGTAGCCTACTGCAAGGTGGCCAATACCCTCCCACTCTCCTTCTATGCCTGCCATCTTAAGAATCTCCTGCCCCTCCGGGCTCTCAAACTCCTCTTTGGCGCGGTGTATCCAACAGCTTCCAACGCCCTGCTCATAGGCCTCCAGCATCATATTGCCAAGTATGAGCGTGCCGTCGTAGACTCTGTTTCTCCACTCCTTCTCTGCCAGTACAATTATTATTGCCGGAGCGCCGTAGAAGGGGTCCATTGTATCCGACCATCCGCCAATGCGGCAGTTCATCTCGCTTATGCGGTCTCTCAACTCTTTGTTGGTTACACAGATAATCTTGCAGGACTGTCTGTTCTTGCCGCTTGCTGCCCATCTTCCCGCCTCTATAATCTTCTCCAGAATCTCACGCGGTACCGGGGTGCTCTTGTAGCTGCGCACGCTGCGCCTAGCCATCATTCCCTCCAAAAGTGTTGTCATATTGCAAATATCAGATAAGTTCCATCTTCATAGAGATATCCTTCTTAGGACGGTCGGAAGGGTTGGTTGCGCAGTTCTGAATCTTCTCAACCACCTCAAGGCCGCTCTCTACCTCTCCAAAGACAGTATATTGGTTATCCAGAAAAGGTGTGCCTCCAAGAGTTGTGTAGGCCTCTACCTGCTCCTTTGTAAAGGTTGGTTTGCCCATCTGCGCGCTCCTCTTCTCTGTCTCGTTAATTAGCTGCTCCTGCAGCGCCATAAGGCCGGCCTGGTCTCTGTTTATACGCATCTGCTTAATCTGCGCGGCATTCTCTCTTACAAGGGTGTTGAAGATGCTCTGTTGCTGCTGCATCTCCAGCTGCTGCTCCATCTGCTTAAGCTCTCCCTCCTTATAGACCTTTCCCCATACAATGTAGAACTGGCTTCCGCTGCTTGCCCTGTGAGGGTTAATCTCGTCTCCTGTTCTGGCTGCGCTTAGCGCTCCCCTCTTGTGAAAGAGCTGCGGATAGATAAACTCTGCAGGAATGGTATAGCC
This sequence comes from bacterium, assembly GCA_004561775.1. GTDB lineage: Bacteria > Bacteroidota > Bacteroidia > Bacteroidales > UBA932 > Egerieousia. The sequence goes on from SFUD01000009.1 coordinate 7,096, forward strand.
GGGGCCGCCGCTTCCAAGCTGCTTCTCTGCAGGCGCTCCTTTGCTCTCCGGGTCTCCTCCCTGAATCATAAACTCCTTTATTACTCTGTGGAAGAGTGTGCCGTTGTAATACCCCTCTTTTACAAGTTTTATGAAGTTGTCTCTGTGCTGAGGGGTCTGGTCGTATAGCTTTATTATAATATCGCCCTCTGTAGTGGTAATTTTAATTCTCTGTGACATAGATGTTTGTTAGTTATTTTACGGCATTGGCAAATGCCTTTGTGCTTTGCAAATGTACCAAAATTCTTACTATTATTTAAATTTGTAGTTTTAAACGGAGATAATTTGAGATAATGGGAAGAAAGAAGATAAAACCATTCTTTGAGAATGTGCAGATAGAGGCTCTTGCAGCAGAGGGTAATTCTGTTGCAAAGGTAGATGGCAAGGTGCTCTTTGTTCAGAAGGGAATACCGGGCGATGTGGTGGATGTGCAGGTTAACAAGGTGCGCAGCGGCTATATGATGGGGTATATTACACGCATAGTAACCCCCTCTCCATACAGGGTGGAGCCCTTCTGCAGCCACTTTGGCGTATGCGGAGGCTGTACCTGGCAGCATCTCCCCTACCAGAGGCAGCTTGCCTTTAAAGAGCAGCAGGTGGTGGACCAGCTTACCCGCATAGGGCACCTGCAGTTGCCGGAGGTCTCCCCTATTCTTGGCTCGCCCCAGACAACCCATTACCGCAACAAGCTGGACTTTGCCTTCTCTAATCACCGATGGGTGCTGGAGGGTGAGGACCCAGATGCCATAGCTCCTGCGGATTGGCCTGCCTGCGGATTCCACGTTGCCGGCTTTTTTGACAAGGTGCTGGATATAAAACGCTGCCACCTGCAGAGAGAGCCATCGGACAGCATAAGGCTCTTTATAAAGAACTATGCGCTGGAGCACAATCTGGAGTTCTATGACATCCGCGCTCAGAAGGGCTATTTGAGAGACCTTATAATACGCTGTCTTGCATCGGGAGAAGTAATGGTAACTATAGTCTTTGCCTACCTTGATATGGAGCTGCAAAGGCCTCTTATGGAGCAGCTTATGGAGCGCTTCCCTATGATTACCTCTTTAAATTATATTATTAACGGCAAGTTGAATGACTCTATCTCGGACCTTCCCTTTACCAGCTGGAACGGCGTGGACTGCGTTTATGAGACAATGGAGGGGCTGCGTTTTAAGATAGGTCCAAAGTCCTTCTTCCAGACCAACTCCGTGCAGGTGCACAGGCTCTATTCTGTTGTGAGGGATTTTGCTAAACTCTCCGGCAACGAGATTGTTTATGATTTATACACCGGCACAGGAACCATTGCTCTCTTCCTTAGCGCTAAGGCTAAGAGAGTGGTTGGAATTGAGTATGTTAATGAGGCTATAGAGGATGCAAAGGTTAATGCGCAGATTAATGGTATAGATAATGCCTCCTTCTTTGCAGGAGATATGAAGGATGTGCTTAATGCGGAGTTTATTGAGGCTAACGGTACTCCCGATGTTGTGGTGCTGGACCCTCCCCGCGCTGGCATTCACCCCTCTGTGGCAAAGGTGCTGCTTAAGAGCGCGCCAAAGCGCATAGTCTATGTGAGCTGCAATCCGGCCACCCAGGCGCGCGACCTTGAGTGGCTCTGCCGCGGTTGGGTTGATAAGGATGAGATGCCGGCAGAGGCGCCGCAAGCCGCAGCTGCTGATGTTGCGCCGCAAGCCACAGCTGCTGATGTTGCGCCGCAAGCCGCTCTGCCCCGCTACAGAATTCTTGCGGTGCAGCCTGTAGATATGTTCCCGCATACCATCCACGTGGAGAATGTGGTGCTGCTGGAGCGCGAATAGTTTGTAATTTAAGCAATTGAAGTATGTTTGAAGAGTTTGACAACAGCGATATATGCGCCCTTGCCACACCGCAGGGGACAAGTGCAATAGCGGTAATCAGAACCACCGGGCCGGAGTGCCTCTCCAAGCTGGACCGCATCTTTGTGCCAAAGGGGCAGACGGGTGCCCTTGCTTCTACTTTGGGATACCGTATGCGCTTTGGGTTGATTATGGATGCGGATGTGGTTGTAGATGAGGTGCTTGTGGCTATCTTCCGCTCGCCGCACTCCTACACCGGAGAGGAGAGCGCAGAGATCTATTGCCACGGCTCAAATTATGTTATCGGGAAGATTATGGAGACTCTGCTCTCCAATGGGTTCCGTATGGCTCAGCCGGGCGAGTTTTCTAAGAGGGCCTTTCTTAATGGTAAGATGGATTTGGCTCAGACAGAGGCTGTTGCAGACCTTATCTCTAGCGAGACTGCAGCTGCGCACAACCTTGCAATAAAGCAGATGAGGGGCGGTTTTTCCAATGAGCTTAAGGAGATGCGCCAAGAGATGCTTAACTTGCTCTCTCTTATGGAGTTGGAACTTGACTTCAGCGAGGAGGAGGTGGAGTTTGCAGAGCGTAGTCAGCTTAAGAGTCTTCTGCTGCAGGTTAAGGAGCATACAGATGCGCTGGCGCACTCTTTTTCTCTTGGCAATGCTATTAAGAATGGTATCCCCGTGGCAATTGTGGGGGCTAC
>SFUD01000001.1 GCA_004561775.1 bacterium
TACTTATAGTGTGCGCCCGGTCCTTGCTCTTGAATGGGATGCTTAAATCCTTAACCTTTCACCCCTGCGCCTTGAAAGCGCAGGGGATATAAAACCAATCGCATCATATGGCAGATACAAGAGGTCTCGCAGTCAATAGAGACATATACAACTTTGAGACAATGATGTACCGGGTGTATGACAACATTCCGGCAAAGCACAAGCATACCCTGTCTGCATTGGCACTCCAATCCACCCTTGATATGAGGCATTACTCCAATCTGGGGTGCAAGATGTACAAGGCGTGCATAGCCGAAAAGGCAAGGCTATTCTCGCTCTCTCTTGGGTATTGTGAGGACTTGCAGGATAGTCTCAATCACCTGTACGATATGGACCTGTTGTCCGGCAAGACCAAATGCACCCTTGATGCGGCACTTGATGGGATAAGAGGGCAACTCTCAAGATTGGTCAAATCCTTTGAGAAACAATTAAGCAGAGGGGCGGAACACCGGGAGGAAACAATCGGTGGAGACTCAATATATCAAGAGGAGGGATAACTGCAATGATTTGTAGTCGCATCAACATATCCCATTTACTTCCTTGTGCGGAGTATTCGGCCAACAACTCGTTCAATTACAATGGCAACAATGGCAAATTGAACAATAACAATAAGAATAATACTTATAGTGTGCGCCCGGTCCTTGAACTTGGTAGATTGCAGACCTATTTTGAGGATTGCCCATTTCCATTAAGTGAGATATATGACATATACAGGATAACGAAGAAACACAAGGCCTCAAAGCCATCGCACCTGTTGTTTCAACTATACTATCCGCAGTACCTGCGGAGTCTCTGGCAGGACATAAACAACTGCCATTACAGGCCATCATCATCCATTGCCTTTATAATCACGAAACCCAAGGTGAGAGAGGTGATTGCCGCAGATTTCCGGGATAGGGTTGTGCAGACTCTCCTTGTGCAGGAGATGCTGCCATCTCTGGAGGAATACGAACACCCACACTCCTACTCTTGCCGAAAGGGCAAGGGTTGCCTTGCCGCAGTCCAACGCCTGCAGGAACTCAATGACCAATACTATGATGGTGTGGTGTGCTTTGTGGACATTGCCAATCACTTTATGTCCATAGATACGGAACTCTGGACACCCAGAGTCCTGCAGTTCATTGATGAACACTACGACAAGGGAGAGGACCGCAAGGCTATCCTCAAGTACCTTGCCAATACCATATACACCCATAGGCCGCAGGACAATTGTGTCCGTAAATCCCCTATGTGGATGTGGGAGATGTTGCCTCCGCAGAAATCCCTGTTCCACTCCGAAAAGGGTGTCCCCATCGGCAATGTGACATCTCAAACCCTCTCCAACTTTGTGACCACAGGATACCTGCGGCTCATAGAGGCGGCAGGGTTTGACTTTGCGTTCTACACCGATGATACAGGGATGTTTTGCCACAGGGAGGATAAGGACCGCCTCCTGTCCTATCTGCCCATCTTTGAGGACTACCTCAAGAGGGAATGCGGCCTCAAGATGCATCCCAATAAGAGATACATACAGGACACTCGCAAGGGTTTCAATGCCTTTGGTTTTCGTATCAAGGACCGCAACATCACTCCATCCAAGAGGCTTGTGTACAATTTCAAGAGGTTAGTGGGATACCTCCTCCTTTTGGCGGAGGAGGATGTGCGCAACCTGTACCTGTATAGAGAACAGGCGCAGGCGAGGCTCAATTCCTACCTCGGCCTGTTGAGGTGGTCGCATTCGTACAACCTCCGTAAGGCCCAGATGATACGCCTGCAGGCCTCCAAATGGGCGCAGATATTCCGTTTCCCTGTAGGATACGAAAAGGTGGAGATAAAGGCCTCCAAGAGCAAGATGGAACACTACAGGAGGCTCAACAAGGTAAGATATAGGCAGCAACTATCAATATCTAATGCAATATGACAACACAGGAGAAAATCAATGAGTTGGAAAGCAGGCAGATTGTCCTCTCCAACGAGATGGCATCATCCGATGCCCACGCAGCGAAATGCATAAAACTTGGTCTCAACTTTGGTGAGGCTTACCCGGAGGAACTTGAGAGATACAAGGCCTCAAGGGATGAGTACAACGCTAATGAGGTGGCCCTGTCGGACCTCTACACCGCCCTTGAAAAAGAGGCGCAGGCAGATGCCGCAGACCATCACATTGAAATGATGGAGGGACAGGCAGATGCGTAAGGTTTGGGAATGGCTCAAGGCCCTGCCGGGCAAGGTGTGGGATGCCCTTGTCAATTGGCTCAACTCTATCCGCAGGGATAGGCTTTATCACTTTATCTGCGGCCTCATCATTGCCGCCTTTGCCTGCATCACCCTCCATATGGGAGTGTGGTGTTTCGTGCCTGTACTTTTCGCAGGTTTCGTAAAAGAGTTCATTGACCAATGGAGGAGACAGGCCTTTGATTGGGTAGACCTCACTGCAACAATGGTGGGCGGCCTCCTCATAGCACTATTTGCCATATGACAAGCAATATAAATCCCAAGGCTACTGCGCAGTTTATCCTTGGATGCATCGTGACCATAGGTGGACTTATCCTCCTATTTACAGGGTGCTTCATACCTCCAACAGGAGAGATACACTCATCACTCCTTGTGGCGTTTGGTGAGGCATCTACCTTTGCAGGCGCACTCATCGGTGTAGATTACCACTATAGGTATAAATACGGAGAACGCAAAGATGAGTAAGTATGCCAATTTCACCCTTGCCGAGTTCATTAAGAGCGACACCGCTGCCCAGAAAGGGATAGACAACGCCCCGGACTTTGATGAGGTGGCCCACCTTGATGAGTTGATAGGGACTATCCTGCAACCCCTCCGGGAGGCCTGGGGCAAACCCCTCATTATCTCATCCGGCTACAGGTGTAAGGAACTTAACAAGGCCGTAGGCGGTGCGGAGACATCTGCCCACCAATACGGATATGCTGCAGATGTGCAGGTCACCCGGTCCAAGGACTTTGATGCCTTTATAGCCTTTGCCGAGGATTGGCTCAAGACCAATGATGTACCTTTTGACCAGAGCATCCGTGAGTCCTCCAAGACTGCCTATTGGTGGCACATAGGCCTGCGGAACTCCAAGGGATTGCAGAGGAGGCAATTCAAGGCTATCAATGTATAAGTGGTGGCATACTCTCTTATTAGGGGTGGGGATTGCGCTTGCAGTCCTCGCCTCGTACTGCATTGGCCTGCATTATGGTCGGAAATCACCCACAATCATCACGCAGGTTGAGTTGGACACTTTATACCTCACAAGGATTGACACCCTTGTGCTGCCTCCAAAAGTGATTGAGAGGAGGGTGGTAGATACAATGTGGTTTGCTGCGCCCGGTGACTCCCTTGCTCTCCCTGTGGAGGAGAGGGAATACGGAGACTCCACCTACTATGCCAAGGTGTCCGGGATACATCCATCCTTGGACTCCCTTGTGGTCTACCCTCGCATACAGGACAGGTACATCACCAAGGAGACTACCAAGACTATTCCTGCCCCAAGGTGGAGTCTGGGCATATCGGTTGGTCCTGCCGTAGGGTATTTCTTTACTCCTGCAGGATGGCAACCGGGTGCAGGGATTTCCTTGCAGGTCGGTGTTTCCTACCGATTTTGACACCTACCCTCAAAATTTCTTGAAAAAATTTTCGGCCTTGCAGATACCTGTAGGGCCGATTTTGTAAAAAAGTGCAAAAAAGTTGCTTTTCCCTATTGAAAAGGTATTGCTATTTCAAATAATTGTTGTACCTTTACATTGTCGGAATGACACAAGAGATAATACAAACCCTTAATTCAAAAGAAAAATGAAAGCAACTATCATCAAGAATGACAACTTTGAGACCATCGGTTTCGTAGTAATGGCAGAAAACAACACCCTGTTCTCTTGGGGAGTAACCTTTACAGGTTGGAACTACTGCAAGACATTTGACCTCAAGGATGAGGACATTATCAAGGTTATGGACCTTATGAGAATGGAACAGGAAATCAAGGACCTTGACCACATACCATCCGACTTTATGTTCAACTCCATCCACAAGGAACAACACGATGTCATTCGTAAAGCCGCAGAGAAAGGCAAGTGCCAAGAGGGATACAACTGCAAGGCCTTTATGGACAGGGCAAGCGAACTCAAGGCCAAGGTAGAGGAGACAATCAAATCTTTCAAATAGCAATACCGGGGAGGGCAACCTCCCCACCAAATATCTTTCAGTCAGTTATACTCAATTATTAACCCTTAATCAATCTAAATCATTATGAAACAGGTAATCCTTACCAACACCAATGGTCAGTACAACGACCTCCTCACCAACAATCTCTACTTTGCTTACTGCAATGCCATCAACACCAAGGCGATTGAGGAGGCAAAACGCAATGCCAACCTTATCATTGTATGCCCCTGTGACCGCAAGGAGAATGAGTTTCTCTATTTCTTTGACCTCCGAGACACCACTAACGAGAGTACACGGAGACAGGGAACAACCACCACCGAGGCCCTCAAGTTTTATGAGTCGGAGGTGTGCGACCTGTCAAGCAGAATTGGCTATCTCTCCGAGGGGGCAGATATATCCGAGGCTGAATTTGACATCCTTGATAAGGTGGGACAACACCTTGACAAGGCCGCAGATGCCCTCTATGATGTCTGGGCCAAGAGGTAATCATTCCGGGGAGGGTATCCCCCTCCCCTTTCATTCCAATCACACAAAATACCATCTACTATGTCACTCTTGAAAGAAATAAGCAGGATGCCCCTGCACTCCGAGATATTCAAGCATTGGGAAATTAACTACGGCCAAATCACTTCAAACCATCATCCTATCTGCCACATTATGATTTACCGCCTCAATACCCGGTACTATATTGAGATGTCTGGGTGGTACACAGGAAAGACCTTTTGGTCCGCACCTGCATCTGCCTCTTTGGTGGACCTGTATTTTGAGGTCAAGGCAATTGCTGATGAGAGGACCTTTAGGTCACTCAAAGACTACGAAAGGAGGGGTGCGCTATGACACTCAACAGATGCGCCATTGATTGGCAGGATGCCTCCGACCTCCCATCCTACTGCGGTATGTGTCCTTTCTGGTATGGTGGTGGTGACTCCTATGTCCCCGGTATCTCATCCCATTCCACCGCAGGCATATGCAATCTACGATGTATGAACAAGGACCGCTATGCCGATACACCGCAGGCCTGCCTGCGCCTGTTCCGCAAATGCCTCAAGTACCCGGCAGACACCGAATTGGTGGTAGTTTTGAAAGATTAACCCCAAAAATGTTAATTTTCTTTGAAAAAGTGTTGTATATTCAAAAATAGTGTTACCTTTGTATCCAGATGAGGGGAGGTACTCCTCACGATAACAACCTTAATTCAATATAAAATGGAAAAGACAAATAACTCAATCATCGTGAAAGAATTTGTAGGTAGTCACTATGAGGATGTTCCTGTGATGAGGAATGGTAAAGCAACCAAAAGGACCAAGCAGGTAAGGGTTTGTGATTATGCAGAACTCAACGCAACAGGATACCTCTACAATGGTCACGAGATTTTCCTACTTGACAAGGATGCAGAGGATGAGGAGATGAATTTTATAAGGACCTACCGGGCCGATGGTACACGACTCACCTGTATGTGTCAGTTTGGTAGATACGGAGAGGCTGACCACGAAACCACCTGTGACTACTACAAGAAATCAAAGGTCATCTCTACCCACTCAAGTGGATACCAAGGCTCAACAGGTAGGGGATGGGGAGCATCCATAAAGAGAATAAATTGGTAACTAACCGGGGAGGATGACCTCCTCCCCTCTATATCAAATAAAAGACCCTTAATTCGCAATCATTATGACAACCAAGACCATCAAGATAATAGATTTCTATAGGACCGCAGACTATGACAAGAACTATGAGAGGAACTGCGGAGATGATGTTGAACTCTGCGAGTGCTGCGGTAGGAAACTCAATCCCAAGACAATGAAAATGGTGCAGGCCATTGAGCCGGGGTATATGACCGATGAGACCGAGGACTTGGGATTTCACCCAGAGTACAAGAACAGGCAGGTATCAATGGGTTTCTACCCTGTAGGCCCAAAGTGCTATAGAGAGATAATGAGATTGTGCAGGGAGTCAAATAATACAATGGAGGTTACATTATGAAAACAAGATTGAACAAGAGAGAGGTGGAACTCCTCCTCTCTCTCCGAGACAGGATAGACTCATTGAGGGACAGGATAGACCCGGAGGATGAGATTATGCTACAGGTAGAGGGCAATGGCACGATAGGAGGACAACTTTCCTGTGCATCCGCCTCAATAGACACCATACTACAGGAATATCTATGAAAGGAGGTGCAAGGCCGGGAGCAGGTCGCAAGAGAGGCCCGGAGGGATTGAGAGTGACCTTTACCTGCAAGGTCCTCCCCTCAACCAGAGAGAGGATAAAGGAACTCAAGAGACAAGGTATACACATCGGAGAGTTGATGGATAAGTGGGTGAGAGATTATGCACAAGAGTTTGGTGATTGAGATAAATTGACTACCTTTGTGCAGGAGTTTTGGAGTCATCCATCCTCCGATTGAATTAAGGGTGGGGTGACCGAAAGGTTACCCCTTTTTGCGTAGAAATTGCAATTGTTGGTCCTATGTTGGTCAATAAATACGCAAATCTGCACCTCGCATATCTCTACGGGAGGTGCAGCAATTCTAACCTATGTTATAACCAAATCCCCCTTGGACACATTCCAGATGCAAGAAATGCAGAAATAGGCTCTCTGCATAGGTTAAAAATAACCCATATATTTGTATATTTGCTTGCAAATGTTGGTCAATCCGACCAACAATTATAAGCAATACACATTATGCCGACTTTCAAACCTGTAGTATCCGCCCATCAAAAGAGGTCCGATGGGTCATACAATATTAAAATCCGCATCACGCATAAAAGAGTATCCCGGTGGATACCTACCAACCTCAACGCCTATGCCTATGACCTCACCCGGTCTCTCAACCTCAAGAACAAGGACCTTGAATGGAAATGCAATGACCTTATACGGCAGATGAGGGCCGCACTCGCAGATGTCCCCACCTTTGTCTTGGAGGAACAGGACATTGATTGGGTGGTGCAGCGCATCAAAGATAAGATGTCCGGCAAGACATTCAACCTTGATTTCTTTGTGTTCGCAGAGGAGTATATTACCGCAACCAAGATACCTGCGACACAAAGCAACTACCGCACCGCCCTTAACTCATTCAAGGAATATCTGGGCAAGGAGTCTATTGACATCAATGACATCACACACGCAATGGTGCTTGGTTTCAAGGAATGGGTAGATACAACACCCAAGAGGTCAAGGGTTGGGAGAAAGAGACAGGAGGCAAAGGATGACACAACGGCCAAGAGGCCAAAGTTGCCCGGTGGCGGTAACTCCTCCATCCAGATAATGAAACTTGCACATATCTACAACAAGGCAAAGGATAAGTACAATGATGAGGATGAGGACCTCTACCTCATACCTCGCAATCCTTTCAAGAATGTACCTCTATCCTTTCCTCCTGCCCAGACAGGCCAAAAAGCATTGGGGCAGGAATTGATGCAGCGCATCATCTCTGCGGATGCCACGGGTTCGGACAGGGTAGCACTTGACACCTTTATCCTGTCCTTTGCTATGATGGGGATGAACTTGTGCGACCTGTATGCCTCCGCTCCTCCCAAGGGTGGAGTGTTGAGGTATAACAGGAGCAAGACACGGAACAGGAGGGCAGACCACGCAGAGATGGAGGTGATAGTCCCGGAGGAGGTGGCTGCGATATGTAGCCGATTATGCTCTGCCGATGGGCAGTATTGGCTATCCGACCTCCATAAGAGGTGTCCCTCTGCGGAGAATGTTACCGCCTACATCAATAAACTCCTCAAGCATTGGGCCGACAAGGAGGGACTACCTCCGTTCACTTTCTATGCCGCACGGAAAACTTGGGCAACCCTCGCTCGCAAGGCAGGTGTGGAAAAGGCCACCATTGATGAGTGCCTTGTACATATCGGAGACCTCAAGATGGCCGACATCTATATTGAAAAGGACTATACAATTATGAACGATGCCAACAGGATAGTGATGGCCCTCTTTGATTGGCCTATGATGGAATAACCTTACTTTGGTCCTCATCAATGAACATAAGGTCAATGAGGGCCAATATCATCCTTATGTCATCCGGGGAGAGTGTATCTTTTACATCCTCCCCCTCTTTTATATTACCCATATATAGTTTACTCATTACACAATAATGCAGGAGGCCGTAGTGATACGCCCTCCTGTTGTAGTATCTACTTGGACAGGTGGCTATGAGGGTAAATGCCCCCTTTAGAGATGTATCCCTCTCCCTCCTTAGTGGTGAGCCTGTCTACCAATTGGGTGAGCCTATCAATGGACTGCGCCATTGAGGTATACATCTTGAGTGTCTCCGCAGGGATGAATACGCCCTCTTGCACCTTGGGTTGAGGCCGTTCCTCTGCCTGTTCCGGCAGGAGTGTTCCGACTCCTGTGATGAGATAGTTAGCATCAAAGCCGAACAGGTCAGCATAAGCCTTTGCCACCCTGCCGCCAATAGGCCTCCCAGATAGTTGATTGCTTACTGCCTGTTGGCTGCATCCCATCATTTCTGCGACCTCCGCCATTGTCAAATTGTGGTCCTCAAAGTATGATTTTATCTGCCTTGAGATGATTTTGTGTATATCCGCCATAATATTTTTGTGAAAATTTCACTTTTGATGTTGTAAATACAATATAAATGTGTATCTTTGCAGTCAGTTAATCAAATATACGAAACTTTTTAGATATGCATAACATACAAGACATACTCCGAGATGCAGCGCAGATGGGGGCAGTAAAGGCCCTTGAGAGTGTGGGCCTTACCACCGGGGAAATCTCGCAGAGGCAGGCCTATGAGACCTATGGTCGCAAGTATATATGCGAAATGGTGGAGAGTGGCCGCCTGCGGCCCTCACACATCGGCAACGGCAAGACCGGGACAATCCGCTATGCTATTGCTGACATCCTCGCCTGCAGAACCGCAGACAAGATACAAGCATCAATCCTTTAATTCAGTCAATATGAAAACAATCAAATCTATCATCAAGGTAATTGCTACCATTGTATTGTTAACTGCCCTCGTACTCGCAACGGCAGAGGCAGAAACTGCTAACGCACAACTCCTATGGTCTGGAGGATGCCTCTTGGTCCTCTATATCAGTTACAAGGTACTTGTCTGGGCAGACCCATCACTCCTTGAGGATGAGGATATGTAAGTACATAAACCCTTAATCAATCATATTATGCAAACATTCAAATGTTATGAATTATCTCTAAAGGATAGGATGAACACTATCCAACTATCGTTAATGGATGACACCAACGAGAAGATAGTGTATGTCGCCTCTCTCCCCAAAGATGCTTTCTTCAATGGGGACTTTACCTCCAAGTGCAAAACAACTCTGGCTATGAGATGCACCAAGCAAGTGGCAGGCCTTGCGGCCTATGCACAGGTGGAGGATATTATCCACTACAACACCACCATCTCAAAGATGGTTGCACTACTCAAGGACTCTCCGCAAAATGCTCTTAATGTGGCAAATGAACTCATCAGCATATCATCCAAGTTTTTACGCAGGATAGATGAGGATGGCATCAACGCCTTTGCCTTATACAGGTCAGTTATAGCAACCCTTAATCGCTTTTGTTAATTATGATATACCAGAAACTCGCCAAGATACAGGCCGCAGTCAAGGGTCTCACCAAGGACACCAAGGCCTATTCTTACAAATATGTTGATGGCAACAAATGCCTTGCATCAATCCGCCCATTGATGGTGGAATATGGCCTCCTCCTTATGCCGGAGGTCCGGGAGATTTCCACCAAGGAGGTCACCTACAAGGTTTGGAATGACAAGGCCAAGAGTCTTGTGGATAAGACCGAGGTGTTGGTCACCATCAAGATGCAGATGACTTGGGTAGACTCCGAGGATGGAGAGATGCTACGCCAAGAGTGGGCAGGTACAGGTATGAATGACTTTGACAAGGGGTTTGGCTCTGCCCTTACCTATGGTGAGAGGTATTACCTCCTCAAGTTTTTCCATATACCTACCGACAAGGATGATGTGGACTTTCTTGCCACTACAAGAGATGCTGCCCTTGAACAGGCGCAGGACAAAAAAGGCTGCGTATTCCGCCCTCTGGATGAGGAGTCCTATTGGAAAATAGTGAGAGCCTATGTTGAGGGTCGCAAGGCCAAGAGTGGCAATGATTACAGGACCGACTACCAAGCCATCACCAATGCCGGACAGGCAGAGATGGCCAAGTTTGACCACGATGTTGAAAATGTACGCCTCGCAATGTCTGCAGGCGCAAGATAATTAACCCTTAAATACAATCAATTATGACTTACAAAGACATTAAAGAGGCTATGTGCGCATTGTCACAGGCCGCAAGAGAGGTGGAGGACATCTACATTGAGAATGGTGGCGAGGTCACCGAAGAAACCGAGGCAAGAGAGGCCGAAATAGCGGCCATTGAGGACCTTTTGGATGGAGAGGGTATTGACTCTCTGGGTAGATGGCTCAAGGCCAAGGAGGATGAGAAACAGGCCATCAAGAACGAAAAGGCGAAGATTGCCCAGATGGAAAAGGCCTGCGACAAGACCATTGAGTTTATCAAGGTTACCATAGGACAGGTCCTCCGCAGGACAGGCAAGGAAAAGGTAAAGGGTACTCTCTACTCCTTTGCGCAGTACACATCATCCAAGACATCTGCCGACAAGGAGGTACTCAAGGCCCTGTACGAGGACAAGGTGCAGGAGGCTCTTACTGCAGCACATATCCCTCCTTACATCGGTGTCACACTTACTGCATCATCAACCAAAGCCGCAGAGTTCGGAGTGGTAGAGGGTGATGAGGACCTGTTCTCCACCGAGACCACCGAGACCTGCAAGTTTACCAAACCTCGCAATGTAAAGGAGGCATAGGCTATGGGTAAAGGTTTCACCACCATCCTTGATGATATGCTCACCCTTGACTTGGACCTTACCGAGACAATGGTGTATGCTATCATCTTTGGATTTTCGCAGGATGGGGAGTCCGCCTTTACAGGGTCGCAGGCTTATCTTGCCAAGAAATGCAAGTGCAGCCGCCACAAGGTTATCACATCCCTCTCCAAATTAGTGGAGAGGGGACTTGTGGCCAAGACTGACCGCACCATCAATGGCATCAAGTTCTGCGAGTATAGGGTGTCCCCTATGGGTACAGGTTGTACCCCACAGGTACAGGGGGGATGTACCCCGGAGGTACATAATAATATAGATAATATAAATATAGATAATACTCTCTCTATAAAGGCTGCGCCCAAATTCAAAAAACCAAGTGTTGAGGAGGTAAGGGCATATTGTCTGGAGAGAGGCAACTCCGTAGATGCGCAGGCATTTGTTGATTTCTACGAGAGCAAGGGGTGGAAAGTTGGCAACGCAGCAATGAAAGATTGGCGTGCCTGCGTAAGGACTTGGGAGAGCCGTGAAAAGCACTCCTCCCCCCGCCCCTCCTCTCGCAACACCACCAACAAGAGTTCCAATTTCCAAGTGATGAGGGATATGTTAGAGCGCAACAGGGCAACAATGCAAGGAGGACAGGTAGATGAGCAATGAACTGACAACACAGGCGTACAATAACCTTGTAGCCTATAACCCAAAGACATCTCTGGTGGAGGTGCGCCTCAACCCGGACAAGTACCCAAGAATAGGTAAGACCAACGAGTCACAGGCATTTGTCCTTATGAAAGAGATAGTGGTATCTGCCTATATGTACAGGGGACAACAGGCAGATGAGGAGATGGTCAATTTTACTACCGCCAATCTCCTCGCTGAACTTACCGACCCCAATAATGAGTATGGCACTCAACACCTGTCTTGGTTTGAGATTGCACGAGCCATAAAGAGGGGTGTACTTGGATTGAGTAAAGAGATGTACGGCATCTCCGTATCATCACTCTATGCTGCCATTATTGACTACATCAAGAAAGAGGGACTTGAGGCCGACAGGAAAGCCAGGGAATTAAGGCGGGGCGAGATGCCTATTGCTATGCAGACCGCCATTACATCCAAAAGTGTAGACCTCGCCAACGCCTTGGTGGAAAAGACAAAGGAGGCGTACCGATGATAAAGCCAAAGTATGAGGAGAGCATCTGGAGGCTCTGCCGGGAAATCAACGATATTGCCTCAACTCTGCCTGTAGGTAAGCGAAATATGATAGCCAATAGGTTGAGCCGGATACAATTATTACAATCAAAAATCAATAGAAAGATGGATAATGAAATAACCAACCAATCCAATGAGCAGATTGCTGCTCGTTACAATGCAAAGAAAGCCATACTGCAAGCAATGATAGATGGCCGCACCATTTCATTCCTTGACTCAAGTGAGTTCAAGGTCTCCGAGATGCATACCCAGATGCATTGCATATCAAGGGATATAGAGGAAAAGAAACTCCCATACATACTCCGCAAGGAGTGGTTTGAGTTTGCCCCCGGAAAGAGAGCCAAGAGGTACTCCATAATCCACAAAGAGTCATAGGTATGGAAATCATTGCAATATCATTTATGATTGTCCTTGTGGCCGTTATCATAGTATTTGGCGCATTGCTCATAGCATTGGCACATCTGGTAGTGGATGACAAGGACAAGCAAGACAACAATAACAGGAACAATTAACACATAACTATTATGATTACAATAAAGTTTAGAGGTACAATTGACTCCATTGGCGAGGTCAAGGGAGGCGTATCGCAAAAGACAGGAAAAGAGTGGAAAATGGTTGATGTCATCTTTGATGTGCCAGAGGGCAGGTATAGTGACAAAATCATTATGACTGCATCCAACGAGGTGGTAGATGAGGTACTTGACTGCAGGATTGGTGAGGAGGTCGCAGTTGAGGCCTACATCTATGCAAGGGAGTATAATGACAGGATGTACAATAATGTAAACCTGTTCAAGTTGTACCGCCATAGTGCCGCAAGGCCTGCCGCCCCTGCCTCTACACCGCAGGCAACCGCCCCGGCATACAACGCCCCGGCCAATGACAACCCAGATGATGACCTGCCATTCTAAATCTGCCGCCATATGACACTCAATGAATATCAAGAGAAAGCAATGGCAACCTGTATGGCAACCTGTTCCAATTTCTCCTATATGGCTCTCAACCTTGTAGGAGAGGTTGGAGAGTTTGCCTCCAAGGTCGCAAAATGTATCCGAAAGGGTATCCGCACAATAGAAAAGGACCACCTCTACAAGGTATTACGAGGCGCAGACTCAATAGAGGAGTCCATAGAGTTACACACTATTGACCGCACCCTTGATGAGGAACTACGCAAGGAGGCAGGTGACATCCTGTGGCAACTCTCCGGCCTGTGCAAGGTGATGGGTTGGAGTCTTGAGGATGTCGCACAGGAAAACCTTGACAAGTTAGCCTCAAGGCAGGCAAGAGGTGTGATTGATGGTAACGGAGACAACAGGTAGATATGGACATATTGATACATACAAACTTTGCCATAGGTGAGAGGGTGTGGTTTGAGGTTGAGGACCGAGATGATGGTACTGCCATTATGGGGACAATAGTTGGCATCTCCTACTTTCTGGGGAAATCTGCCAAGGAGAGCCTCAAGTACACCATCATAGAGGATGGCAATTGCAATAAGCATCACATCTATGCCTCCGTAGTTCACAAGGCCTTTGAGGCCGAGGGTAAGGTCCACACATTCCCTCCGTACAAGAAAAAGACATTCATACAAAAACTACTACACAAATGAACAAATCAATGAAATCATCAAGAAATGTCCCGCCTATGCCCAAGGAGACACAGGCGAGAGTAATGCAGCAGCAGAGGATGGCGTTTTATGCCCAGAAAAGGGAGATAATTGCCATCAACGCCCTCAAGGGCATCCTGTCCAATCCATCCGTAGATACTGCCAAGGTAGAGGACAATACCTCCCTCGCCCTGCAGTATGCGGATAAGTTGTTCCGCAGGATGTATGTGGTAGCCACCGAGGATGACAAAACCAAGGAGGAGACCGAGTAATGGGATACGAGGGATGCATTGCCCATTGGCGAGGGAAAAATGGTGAAATCACCGCAGACATCATTAGGGACTCTAATGGTGAACTTATTGCGGTTACCGACCCAAAGACAGGCGCAGGCATCCCTCTATACCTTTTGAAAGGCAGCAAATCATTCAGTATTGAACACCCACAAAGCAATCTATTTGACATATGATATACATTGGGATAGACTGCGGCGACCACACAGGCTTTGCCGTATGGGATAGTGAGGCTTATGCTTTCACTCGCATTGAAACCCTCAAGATATGGCAGGCCCTGGCAGAGGCCTATAAGATAAACGCAGCACACAATGGCAAGGTCAAGATAGTATTTGAGGATGCCCGGCAGCGCAAGTGGATACCAAAGGAGACATCCGAGTCCGACTATAGAGGCAAGTTGATGGGGGCAGGGTCGGTCAAGAGAGACTCCAAGATATGGGAGGAGTTCTGCACCGATAACCATATACCTTTTGAGGCAGACCCTCCGAGACCGGGACTCACAAAATGGAATGCCAAGTATTGGGCCGATGTCATAGGTTGGAAAGGCCGCACATCCGAACACGCAAGAGATGCTGCACTACTTGTATGGGGGCGCAAAGACATACGATAATGGGCGATTTTATATTTATGTGTAGATGGATAAGATGCAGATTATATCGTTATTGGCACAGGAATGTAGAGTGGAGGAGGCAGTCAAGAGTCTCTCCCACACCCATTGCCTGTCTCAAGAACTCAAAGACCTGTGTCAAAACATTTACCTGCGCCTGTTGGAGTACCCGGACTATATGATTGAGGACCTATGGTCACATCCTGCCCAATATGGTCCACTATCCCAGATGGATTGTTTCATACTTGGTATTGTCCGCAATCAACTCTCCCCCACAGGGCAGTACGGCCACCAACAGGTGGTGCAAGCAAGGTTTGTGTCAATAACAGGTAAGGATTGGATTGATAATGATACCGCACAATGAAAACGAGGTAGTAAAGGAGTTCCGGGCCATCAAGGAGATGTATGCCTACAACCCAGACATAATGTGCCTTGATGATGACAGGGTGCGAAAACTCAAGTACATCATAGACAAACGCCTTGATGCGGTGGACCGCACTATCATCCTCCTGTATACGGATTGTCAGTCCCTCCGAGAGGTGGCAAAGAAAGTTGGGGTATCCCACGCCACCATCCGCACTTGGGTGAACAAGATAAGAGCAAAGATTATCAAGGAATATGAACAAATGCATTGAATATCTCCTCATCACCGCCATTGTGGTGTATATTGTAGACCTTTCCGGCTTTACCCAGAGTTGGAAACAGGCCATCTCCGCCAAGTTCGGAGGCAAGTGTCGCATAGGGAAACCTTTTGATTGCTCCCTGTGTATGACTTGGTGGGTGTGCAACATCATTGCAATCATCTCTGGGGAGTGGTCGCTTTCCCTGTGTGCATATATCGCAGGCCTGTCATTTATGGCAGACATCATAGGCCAATCCCTCAACATCATCAAAGAATTAGTCAAGATGGCCCTGCGCCACCTGTATAATATCACTCAATTATGAAAAGAGAATACCGCATCATTCCTGCCTCGCAGGCAGGCCGCTTTTGCATCCAAATAAGGACTCTCAAGGGTGCAGTCAAATCAAAGTGGGAGACTCTACCAACCATCTACTCATCCGAACTATCTGCACAGGAGGCAATCAAAAGTTTATGACACAGGAGTTACAAGAAACAATCAAAGGACTCTCCGTTAGGGACAAGCGCATCCTCTTGCATTCCCTGTCTGCGGAACTATCCGCCATAGACAGGACTGAAATGGCGCAGAATGCACAGGCCAGAGGCAGAGAACTCAAGGATATAATGATTGCGGTGTCCGGCTATGATGTATCCCTCAAGGACAGGATGCGCCCAATCCCGGACTGCCGAGCCATCATTGCATCCCAGATGCGCAGGGAGGGTTATACTCTCAAGGAGATTGGACTTTCTTTGGGCGTGGACCACGCAACCATCATACACTATATTGGGGTTGTTGAGGCAATAGTAAAGTACCCAATGTCCGCCCAATATTCATATAAGATTTACCAAGATTTCAACAAGGCTATTGGATTATGAAACTCACTCAAGAACAAATGACATACCTGTCAAGGTTTGAGGGGAATATGCTTACTGCGGTGCGCAGTAATTGGACATCCCCCCTATCGGCATCCGACCTGCAAATGGTGGCCGACATATACAATAAGGTCACAGGGCAAAGCCGCAGGGCCAACGCCAACTGCGCATCCTGTATCCTTGAACTCCTCACCGATATGGGCCGCATCTACTTTGCCCAGAAAGAGGCCTCACAGGCCGAAACAAAACCAAAGGTGAGGAAATCATCAACCAAGGTGGCAAAGGTCGCAGGAGTGGCAGTTAAGACCAAGAAAACGGCCAAATAGATATGCAGTACAATCTTTCATCCCAACTTGATGTTGCCCGCATACAGGAGAGACTCAACGCCCTCCTCAAAAAGGGTGCGGTGGTTGAACTTACCGAAAAGGCGTTCAAGACACCCAATCAAAACCGATATGCCCACCTGTTGATGGGTATGGTTGGACTTGAGGTGGGAGAGCCTCTGGAATATGTCAAGGTTGAGTATTTCAAGAAACTCTGCAACAGGGACATTTTTGTCCGAATGAAAGAGGATAAGTATGTTGGGCAGATTGAGGAGATACGCAGTTTTACGGACCTATCAATGGAGGAAACCTCCCTCGCCATTGACAGGTTTAAGAGGTGGGGCAGAGAGCAAGGATGGGTGATGCCAGACCCTTGCGATGAGCAACTCCTCAAGGAAATAGAGATAATGATGGGGAGGTATAGACAATACCTGTAAGATATGGAGATGTTACCTTTCAAGAGTCCACTTGGGCGGCCTCTCAAATACACTCCAAAGCAATTGGCAGAGGAGTTTGTCAAATATGCCCAATGGTGTGAAACCAACCCCCTTGAGGCAAGAGTCCGGGTGGACTATGCCAAAGGGTACTCCGACACCACCGACTATAGACCCCGCAGGGTGTCCATTGAGGGTTTCCTTGTGTTCATCGGAGGCACTTGGGATTGGTGGTCGCACCTTGATGAGTCCAAGCGAGGGGCAGAATTTTTCAAGGTCAAAGCCTCTATCAAAGAATACTGCGAGACTTACCAAAAGGAAATGGCCTCTGCAGGATTGCTCAATGCCAACATTATATCACGCCTCCTTGGACTCGCTGACAAGAAAGAGACCAAGATAGAGGGAGAGCAATTGACAATAGTTGTCAAAAGCGAGGAGGACAAGGCCAAGATAGAGGACATTGGAAATATAGGGATATGATACAACCGGGAAAGGTGTTCTGGCTCATCTACGATGCAGCCAAGCGCAGGCCTCGCTACATCTCCAACCGAGGTGGCACGAGGTCCGGCAAGACCTATTCCACCCTGCAGTTCCTGCACATCCTCATCCCCAAGGCTGACAAGGCAGGTGACATCACCTCCGTAGTATCGGAGACCCTACCACACCTCAAGAGGGGTGCAATAAGGGACTTTGAGTCCATCATTGGCCACTCACTCAAGGATGACTCCCATTGGAATGCCACCGACTTTGTGTACACCTATGATAATGGCGCAAAGTTGGAATTTTTCTCTGCGGAGTCATCTGCCAAGGTCCTTGGACCTGCCCGCAAACGCCTATTTGTTAATGAGGCCAACCACATAGATTATGAGACATTTCGCCAACTCGCAGTCCGTACCACAGGTATCATATTCATTGACTACAACCCTGCCGCCACATTCTGGGCAATGGAAAAGGTGGAGGTCAAGGATAACTGCATCACCATTGTCACCACCTATAAGGACAATGAGTTCCTGTCCCCGGAACAAGTGGCAGAGATTGAGGACAACAAGAATGATGAGAGATGGTGGAAAGTGTACGGAGAGGGTAAGGTGGGTACACTTGAGGGTGTCATCTACGATTTCACCCAGATAGATGCTCTGCCCACAGGCGATGAGGCCTCCTCTCTTGTGGAGTGCTACGGACTTGACTTTGGTTTCACCAATGACCCCACCGCTATCGTGCGCATCCTTGCAGACACAAGGCGCAAGCACCTGTATGTGCAGGAGGTATGCTATAAGAGGAGGATGACAAACCCAATGATTGCGGAACACCTCAAGAGTGCGGGCCTCAACAACAGGGTAGAGGTCTTTGCCGATTGCGCAGAGCCGAAATCCATTGCAGAGATAACACAGGCAGGCCTCAACATCAAGGCCTGTGACAAGGATGCCCCGGTCAAGAGCGACAAACTAAAGTTCCAACTCAATTGGATGCAGGGGTGGAAACTATTTGTCACAAAGGACTCCCTCAATCTCATTGAGGAACTGCGCAACTACACTTGGGCAAAGGATAAGGATGGCAATCCCCTCAACATCCCCATTGATAAGTTTAATCACCTGTTGGATGCCCTGCGCTATGGCGTATGGTCCAAGTTTGGGCAGAGGGCAGGATATGGACAATATAACATTTCGGTACGATGATAAACAATTACAACCGCCTGCCTATAGGCAAGTACATAGACATCTGCGCCATATATGCAGATACATCTCTGGATGACCTCACTAAACAGGTCAAAACCCTGTCTATTTTAACCGATAAGACCGAGGATGACATCTTGGACCTCCCAATCCTTGAATACCAAGGAATGGCAAAAGAGGCCAAATTCCTTGAGGCCTCATTCAGCATCCCCAAGGATGCAGGCCGTATAGGTCGCACCTATAATCTGGGCAAATGGAAACTCAAGCCTGTCTCCGAGATTGGCAAGATGTCCACCGCCCAATATGTGGACTTTCAACACCTGTGCGATGACCCCCTGCATCACTTGCCAGAGTTGGTGTCGGTATTCCTCATCCCGGAGGGCCACAAGTACAATACAGGCTATGACATCATAGAGTTACAGGATGACATCCGCAATACCCTGTGTGTAGCAGATGCATCCTCCTTGCTTGCTTTTTTTTTGCGGAAATTCAACGCCTCAATCAAGGGTATCCTACTCTATTCCAAGTTGCAGGTAAAGATGATGAGGGACAAGAGCAAGAGGGAGGAGATGATGGTAAGGATACGGCAGGCGGAGATGAGTTTAGCCGAAAGTGGGGATGGATTGCAAATGTTGATGGAGTTGCCGAGACCTGCAGATGTAGTTGGGATGTAGTATGGGATATGCCTGTGCAGGAGTTCCTCAACATCATATGCTACCGCAGAGATAAGAATGAACACGAAAAACAGGAGATTGAGAAATGGAAAATGACTCATTGATACGATTGAACAACCTGCGGCAGGTCCTATTGGAGATTGCCAAGGATGCGCAGGAAACATACAGGTATCAACTTGCGATAGGAGGCAAGAATGCATCACACAAGTTGGCCGACTCCGCCAAGTGCTATGTTGAACACACAGGCACTCTCTATGAGGTCAAGATAGACCTGTTGGAGTATTGGAAATATGTGGAGGGTGGCGCACAGGGTACAGAGTCCTCCCCTGCGGGTGCGGTGTTCCCATCTCATTTCCCACCTCCTTGGGCCATTGAAAAGTGGGTCAATGTCAAGCCTGTCATACCCAGACCGATGGACAACGGCAACTTGCCATCTCCCAAGCAACTCTCCTATATGATTGCCCACTCCATTGAGAAACGAGGCATCCCTCCTCATCCCGCCCTGCAGGCAACCATTGATGAGATTGCTGCCAAGTGGAATGCCCAGATAGAGGAGGCGTTTGCCAAAGATGTGCAGGGGTGGCTCTCCGACACCATCACCATACTCGCAGGGAGTGCGGAGGTGACTGCATTTGTAGGATAATTCCGCATAGAGGCAATTTTATATTTACAGGATATAGAGATATACTATGATACCTATTTGGAAAGACAAAGATGTGATACTCACCCCGGATGCCACAGGCAGAGTGCCTTTTACCATTATGGTAGATGGCTCAAGCGCATACCTTGGGGTTGCCGTATCTAAAGGCATAGGAAATTGCGAGGTGAGGGTAAATGATATTGTTGCGGATTACATGTACAATATCATTCCCTCATCATTCACCCCGGATGGAGGCTTGTCCGAGGCGGAGGACACCGCATACAATGTGGCTCTGCCTGTGCAGGTCATAGACCGCAATGATGGCGCATCCAAGATGTCGGATGTGTTCAAGTACGATTGGTCCTATGACAACGCAGTCTCCGCAGTCACCAAGTTCTCCGACCCTATCAATGGCCGCATAGACCCAAGGATGCCCTTGATGTGGACATCCTATGTAGGTGCAGATACCACCATTGAGATTGTCGGATATGCCCGGACAGGAGATTTCCTTTATGAGGACTACAACAATGACTACTCCGCATCCAATGTAGAGGACCATCTTACTATAAATGTGGCAGAGGGGGCGCACAACATATACCTCTATGGTGCGGATGTGGCAAAATACCAATGGTTGGTACGAGATGAGGATGGGTTTGTGTACAAGGTGGTGACCCCTTGCCACCGCTATGCCCTGTACTATGTCAATGCCTATGGAGGCATAGATTTCCTCCTCCTTGAGGGGACTTGCAAGATGCAGGACAACCTCACCCGGTACACAACCAAAAAGACCTACAACAACTCCACCCCATCCGCAAGGGGCAAGGCGGAGTACCTCAATGAACAGGTCCGAGTATACACCCTCAACACAGGATTGATGACCGAGGCAGAGGCCTCCAAGATGCATCACCTGTTGGAGTCTACCAATGTGTGCTTATGGGACAATGTAGAGGGTGTGATGCGCCCTGTAGTCCTTACTGACAATAATGTGGCCCACAAGACCTATAAGGGCGAGGGCCGCAATCTTATTCGTTACACCATCACCGCAGAACTCGCAAGAGATAGGCAAAGGAGATAGATATGGAACTGAAACTCTACATTGCAGGGACACAGGTAGACCTCAATAGTGACAACCTCATCCTGTGGAACTATACGCAGGAGGACCTTGCCAATCCTGCCATAGTCAAGAACTCATACTCACAACAAATCACCCTCCCCGGCACACCAACCAACAATACCCTGTTCGGTGACATCTACCGCCTTGACAGGTCGCAGTTGATAACAGGTAGCGAGGGCGGGGTGGCTTTCAATCCATCCAAGCGCACCTCCTTTGAGATACGCAATGACAAGGATGAGGTGTTGGAGTCTGGATATATGAAATTGGACAAGGTGACAAAAAGGGGAGGCACACAAGAGTATGCCATAACCCTGTATGGCGGCCTTGGCTCATTTTTCTATGCCCTGTCCTACGATGACAATGGAAACAAGAGGACACTTGCTGACTTGAGGTATCTATCCACAGGAAACAAGGATAATGAGTTGGACTTTCTCATCAATGCCTCCTTTGTGCAGTCCTGTTGGTCAAGATTGGATGGTGATGACCCAGACTACCCGGAACAGGTGGCCGATGTCATTAACTTTGCGCCTTGCTACAATGGCATCCCGGACAACTTTGATGCTGACAAAGGACTCATTGACCCTGCGACTTGTGGATTGCCTACATCCGTATTGGTTGATGGTGTCACATATACCACCAAAGGAGGGTATACCCTTGTGGAACTCCCGGAGGCGGTCACCGAGTGGGCGGCCAAAGACCTGCGCTCATACCTGCAGAGGCCTGTGTTCTCCATCAAGGCGTTCCTCAACGCCCTCACCAACCCAGATAACTGCGGAGGATACTCCTTTGATTGTTCCGAGTTGATGGACTCCCATTTCACTTATGGTGGCTTGTGGATGACATTGCCCCTGTTGCCCTCCCTGCCGACATATAGGCGAGAGAGTCACACCCTCAACCTCACCACAAGCGGGGGTGTGACACCTGGGGATAACTATATCCCTATCACCCTTGGGGAAACCCTGCCTGCCAATACAAAGGTGGATATTAACTACAATGTAAAATTAGCATTCTATTGTCCAGATGCGGCCTCTGCAGGGGCAGCAAGGATTAGTCTTATGCGGAATACGCATACTCAAAGCGGTTCTTGGAATTACTATAACCAAGATGCAATGGGCCTATTTGTTCAGTTGGTGGCTTATGATGCTCAAGGCAACCCTCTTACTGCATCAAAGGTAGTCTGCATAGGCAGTTACGAGGGCCAACGCACATCCATTGGAGTTACAACAGGTATTCCAAAGAGTGCAAAAGAAAGGGCAAAGATTGTTGGGTTTACCCCTCACTTTACCGACCTTGAGGATGTGTGGGGTGACTATATCTCCGCATCTCCAAATGCCGACAACATCAACAGGAGGCTTACAACCAACTACTATGACTTTCCGCAGGAGTTGTCATTCAGTCTTTCCGCCTACGATATTGCCTCGCTCCGCCTATATGTCACACCATATCATTGGTACAACTATCATAAAGAGGGATGGTGGCCTTGGCAACGCTATACGGATGAGGATGGCACATATGGCATCAATGCGCAGAAAGTGATTGCAAATGGCGTAAAATCATACACAGGCTATGAGGGAGCGGCAGGCACGCAACCGAATACCGCAGAGTACCAGACATCGGACACATTGAGGAGTGGTGCAAAAATCACCAAGGCATCCCTCTTGTCCACCGACTACACCCCTGCGGACCTCCTCCTGTCTCTCACCAAGATGTTTGGCTTTACCTACACCTATGACAGGGCAACCAAGAGGGTCAAGGTGATGCACCGCAACTCATTCTATCAAGATGAGACTATTGACCTGTCCGGCAGGATTGACAGGTCCAAAGACATCTCTATCAACCCTCTCGTATTTGATACAAAATGGCTATCAATGGAGACCGAGATGGTGGGAGGCGAGTTTGCTGATACCTACGAGGCTCTATATGGTGTCCCCTTTGGCGTTCAGCGCATAGACACCGGGTATGATTTCAATGCGGAGACCAAGGCTCTTATGTCATCCATTGTAGTCAAGGGTGCGGTTACATCACTTGAGTATGGCAAATACTACAATGATGTTACACAGGATGGGGTGTTCCGCCCATCTCCGTTCCTTACTGCAGGGTGTAAGCATACCCTGTGGTCCACAGGCGGTCTCTCTACCGAGTTGAATGTCCCTGTGCCACCCTCCCCGGTCATATACTACTACGGAGAGGAGGATGCCGCTTTGCCGGGATATGACTATGCTCTTGACAGGAAACTGCAACTCCACGATGAGGATAACAAGCCTATAGATGGTGATGGTATCCTTGTGCACCTCAACTCTTGGGGCAACTACCCATATTTCAAGGTGTCCGATGACTCCGCCACAATGAACAACCTAAATGATGGCAAGGCCTGTTGGATTTTGACCGCAGGTCCTGCATATGGCAACCATCTGCGCATTCCTATCTTTTCCAGATACTCCGATGGAGATGGATGGCTTATAGATGTCTCTCTGGATTTTGGCAGAACAAGGGAACTCAACGCCCCCGGTCTTGTCTATTCCCAAAATGATGTCACAATCTATGAGAGGGGTTGGAAAAGGTATTTGACTGACAGGTACGATGTGAATACGAGGGTGGTAACCTGTTATGTGGACCTCCGAGGAATGAGGGTCGGGCAGGACCTGTTGCGCAAGTTCTACCATTTTGACAACGCCCTCTGGGTGCTTAACAAAATCGTGAACTATTCCCTCACCTCCAACGCACCTGTACAATGCGAATTTGTCAAGGTGCAGGATAAGAGTGCCTATACCGAGGGTCAAAACTACGGCCTTGAGCATCCATTCTATGAGGAGGATGATGTAGAGTTGAGTGGGTCGGTAGTCAAATGGCTCAAGGATACGCATAGGATAGGCTTTTATGGGGACAAGACCAACTCCGCCGGGGCAGGGTATGGGTATGTGAAACTACGCATCCTCCGAGAGTGTAATGTCTATATTGCTCCATCCACCGAGGCATCATATGACATAGGGTATATCTGCAAGGAGCATCCTTGCCTCACAAAGACCGAGATTGAGAATGATGCCGACTTGTATACCTCTGGGGCATCCGTAAGTGCTGACTTTCATTGCGCTGCAGGTGATACCCTGTACATCGGATATACCAAGGACTCTACTGCGGTTAATGGTGATGATAAGGTGACATTCTATTTTAATGAAATATAGACTATGGCAACAACCGAAACCAAAATCATACTGAATGCCGAGACCGGGCAGGCGGTTAAGAATGTCCGGGAACTGCAGGATACCATCAAGGCATACAAGCAGGCTCTGGCCGATGAGAATGCGACTGCAGAGGAGAACAGGGCCACCGCAGCGAAACTTGCGGAGGCGCAGGGCGTATTGCGTGATGTGATGAACTCCTCCAACCTCACTCTTGAGGAGGCAAGAAAGGGCATCAATACCGCCAATATGTCCTACAATGACCTTGTGCATACAATGGCCGACCTTACCAAGGTGTGGCGCAGCACCACCGATGAGGTGGCGAGGGCGCAGATTGGTAGCCAGATAAACCAAATCAACAACAAACTCAAGGAACTTGATGCTACCAAAGGCACTTTCCAAAGGAATGTGGGTAACTATGGCAACCAACTTGGGCAGGCGTTCACGCAGGTAGGCTCTATTGTCGGAGGCCCATTCCAAAAGGCCGTAATGGCAGGCAACAACGCCCTCAAGGTGATGTCTGCCAACCCAATTATGCTCATCCTTACCGCCATTGTGACTATCCTCCAAAAGGTTATAGATGCCCTCAAGAGTTCCGAGGAGAATACGAATGCGATGAACACCGCAATGGCGGCCTTTGCCCCAATAGGTGATGCCGTTACCAAGATACTGCAGGCGATAGGTAGTGCAGTTGCTTGGGTTGTTAGCGGCCTGTCCAAGTTGGTGTCCGCAATTATCGGCACTACCGAGGCAATGGCAGAGAGGCAGAGGATTGCGGAGATGGAGATTGAACTCACCAAGAGGCAGAGGGAAAACATCATCAAGAATGCGGAGGCAGAGAGGGATGCTGCAAGGCTCAAGGCAGAGGCTGCAGAGAAAGACAAACTCACCTCCGAGGAGAGGCTTGCCCTCCTTGAGGAGTCCGCCAAGAAAGAGAATGAGATTGCGCAGAGGGCCTACGAGGATGCCAAATTAGCCTATGAGATACAAAAGGCCAAAAACGCCCTCACCGCCTCATCTGCGGAGGAAAAGCAAAAGGAGGCGGAGGCTTATGCCGCTATGGTCAAGGCGGAAACCGACTACTACAAGAAAATCAAAGAGACCGCATCCCAGATGGCCGAGACTCGCAAGAAAATGGCCGATGATGCCAAGAAAGCAGCCAAGGAGAGGCAGGATGCATTGAGAGCGCAGGTGCAAGCGGAAAAGGATTTGATTGAGCAAGAGATTGAACTTGCAGTCAAAGGTAGCGAGGAGGAACTGCGCCTCAAGAAAGAGAAACTCAAAAAGGACCTCATACTCGCACAGGGTGATGCCCGGACCAAGATTAAGGACAAGACCATCCTTGCCCAGACCCTTGCCAACCTGCAGACCAAGTACAACCGAGATGAGCAAAAGTTGGAGAGGGAACATCAAAAGACTTTGCAATCTATCCGTATACAGGGCCTCAAGAATATTGCCAACCGATATGCCGAGGGTACACTTGAATACCTCAAGGCAATGGCCGATGTGCGCAAGCAGGAGATGGCCGATGTGCAGAGAGAGGAGGGTGAGACTATGGAGTCATATCACGCCCGCAGACTCGCCTCTCAAAAGGCTTATTACGATGCCATATCCGCCCTCAATAAGGAAAAGGTAAGAGAGTCTACCCTCAACCTTGAACTTGCCTATGCACAGGGTGTGCAGTCCACCGAGAATGCACTCGCCTTTGAGATGCAGATGGCGGAGGCAAGGGCCGAGGCTATAGAGAAACTTGGCAAACAGGTCGGAGAGACCGAGGCCGACTACCTCATACGCCTTGCACAGGCAAGGAATGAGGCGGCACAGGCCACCGACAACTATATCAACTATACGGAGGAGCAGGAGAGGTTGCATCTGGAGAATAGGATGAATACCCTGCAGGAGGGGTCATTAGAGTACCTGTCCGCAGCCATAGACCTCAAGGCCTTTGAACTTGACACCCTGCACAAGATGGAGGAGGAGAGCGATGAGGAGTTCTATGCCCGCAAGATAGCCGCAGAGAAAGCCTACATTGAGTCCAAAAAGGCCCTCACCTCGCAGCAAATTGCCCTTGCTCAACAATCGGTATCCGCAGTCTCCGGCATCCTTGGCTCACTCGCAGACATCTATGAGAGTGATACCGATGCCACCGAGGCGGAACTGAAAAAGGCCAAGAATATGCGCATAGCAGGTGCGACTATTGATATGTTGAGTGGTGTTGTAACCGCCATCTCTACTGCAATGCAACTTGGCCCTATTGCCGGACCTATTATGGGAGCAATCAATTCTGCCGCAGTCATTGCTGCAGGTGTTGCGAACATTACCAAAATCAAGCAGCAGTCCACATCCAAGAATGCCTCATCATCGCAGACTCCTACCACCGCACAGGTGTCTGCCCCTGTCATCGGTAGCGAGATGCAGGCGGTGCGCAATGTCACATCTGCCTCCGAGGAGGACCGCCTCAATCAAATGGCATCCGACCAGAGAGTTGTCCTTGTGATGTCCGACCTTGAGGTCAAGCAGGCACAAAAGAGGGTGCAGGTGGCAGAGTCATCATTCTAAACCTTTACGATTTCAATGGATTTTATATTTACAAGTGTATGGCAACAATAGTGACAATAGATGGCATCCCTGTATACGATGCAATTATCTCCGACTCCTCGCAGGGTATGGACAAGATTTCTCTTGTAGATGCCCCTGCGGTGATGTCCGATTTCCTAAAGTTCAAAGAGCAAGACAAGCAGGTCCTCTTTTCGGTAGCGGATGAGGATAAGAGACTTGTGTACGGAGTCATTATGAGGGCCGATTTCCCTATCTACCGCAAGGATGAGCAGATGGGGGAGTTTTACATCATCTACAAAGCAGACACCATACGCCAGATGGCCGAGAAATACCTTGCAGATGGCAAGTGTAACAACATCAATTTGATGCACCAAGATGGTAGTGATGTGGATGGAGTGCAGATGGTGCAGTATTTCATCAAGGACTCCGCAATGGGTGTCTGCCCGGCAGGCTTTGACAACATCTCCGATGGCAGCCTCTTTGGCGAGTTTCACATCACCAATGATGAGGTGTGGGCCAAGGTTAAGGATGGTACATACAAAGGCTTTTCATTGGAGGGATACTTTGACCTCATCCCGGAGACCAACGAAAAGGATGTGCAAAGCATTGTAGACACCCTTGCAGGTGCATTTAGCAGACTATTCAAACAATCATTCAATATGACAAAACTTGAAAAAATCAAGGCCGCACTTGCCAAGATATTGGTAGAGTGCGCAAATTGCACTACCGACAAGGGTATCCTGTATTGGGATGGTGATGACACCCTTGCAGTTGATATGCCTGTCTTTACGGATGAGGCCAAGACTACCCCTGCGGAGGATGGTGACTACATCAAGGAGGATGGCTCTACCATTGTTGTCAAGGATGGCAAGGTGTCCGAAATCAAGCCAAAGGTTGAGGACAAGCCTGTTGAAAACGCAGATGAAAATGAGCCTGCAGCCGAGGGTGGAAACGATGAGCCTGCAGCCGGGAATGAGCCATCTGCAGATGGTGGTGACGGAGGAAATGCCGACTCCGACATTGAAAAGAGGATAGCATCTCTTGAGTCCATAGTGGCAAAGATTGCGGAGTGGCTTGGCATTATCGTAGTACACGATAAGGAGAGCGCAGTAACCGAGTCCTTTGCCGCCCAGATGGCAAGTATAAAGGCGGAGATTGCTGCCCTCAAGAAAACCCCTGCCGCACCGAGTGCGCACGAGGCTTTCAAAAAAATGTCTGCGGAGGACACCACAACCACCCCCGGTGACAGGAGATGCGTTACTCGCAAGACCCTTTAACCTCAAATCTCTCTAATAATTTCATCATCTGGGCCTCCTGCCGCCAAGGGAGGCCCTTTTTATGGCCTATTTTGCCCTGTAACGAAAATTTTACAGGCGGATGGGATTTTATATTTACAATGTAGAGACACCAAATAAAACAATCTATATGGCAACATCACCTATCGTTACAGGTCTTACAGGTTATGTAGAGCAGAACCGAGACCTCATCCGCAGTACCTCCATCATCGGTAGCCGTACTGCGCAGTTATTCACCAAGCAGAGTGGAGTGAAAGGTAGCGCAGCCATCAATATCCTCTCTACCGCCATCTCCTTTGGCAATGGCGCAGAGTGCGGATGGAATGAGGCAGGCAGCCAGACTCTCTCGCAGCGAGTAATCGTTACCGGGCAGGTAAAGGTCAATATGGCCTACTGCGAAAAGAAACTTATCGGCACTTGGGCCGAAAAGCAGGTAGAAATCAAGGCAGACCCAAAGGCTCTCCCATTTGAGGAGGACTTTATGAATGGGGTTGTAGAGGGCATACAGGATGCTCTTGAAAAGGCCCTCTGGCAGGGTGACACCACATCAAGCGATGTCAATCTCAAGAGGTTTGATGGTATGCTCAAGGTCCTTGCCAATGCAGAGGGTGTACTTGCAGAGACCATCGCATCCAACACCTCTTACATCAACGCAGTAAAGCAGGTGCTTATGGCAATGCCTGCAAAGACCCTCAAGGATGATGCAGTCATCTTCTGCGCCCCAGAGTTCCTGCGCAACTATGAGCAGGCTCTTGTGGCTGCCAACCTGTACCACTTTGTGCCGGGTAAGGATTACGAGGACATCACCATACCGGGTAGCAATGTCAAACTCGTATCGGTTGCAGGCCTTGTGGGCATCAAGAAACTCGTAGCAGGCCGCCTCTCCAATTTCTTCTATGGCTATGACATAGAGGATGCACCAGAGTCCTTTGACCTGTGGTACTCCAAGGACAACAGGGAGTTCCGCCTTGCAGTTGAGTTCAACGCAGGTGTACAGGTTGCATTCCCTGCAGAGGTTGTAGTTGGTACTTACACTACCCTCTCGTAGTTGACTGGGGAGGGTAACCCCCTCCCCTTTATGTTTAACCTTAATACGCACTCACTATGTCTTGTAGTCAAACACTTTCCGGCATCGCAAGGGACTGCGCTGCATCAATGGGCGGTATTGCAGAGGTACTTATCTGCAACCACGATGAAATTACTGCTGTTACCCTCTCCGATGGCATTGTGTCCGCAATCACTACGGCCACAAGCAAAAAGTTCAAGAAATACGCATTCCGCCCCGGCACAGGCTCAATGACCTCAACCCTCAATGTAGACCCTGCCAACGGAGTGAACTATGTGTCTACTGAACTCGTATTGCAGTTTAATAGAATGGAGACAACCAAAAGGGTAGAAATGGCTGCCCTCGCCACCAATGACCTTGCAGTCATTGTCAAAGACAACAACGGCAAGTATTGGTATCTGGGATATGATGAGCCTGTAAGCGCATCCGCAGGTGATGGTGTAACAGGACAGGCAAGGGGAGATGCCAACAAGTATGGTATCACCTTGCAGGACAACTCCCACGAATTTCCTTACGAGGTGGCAGAGGAGGTCATTGCTACTATCCTTTAGTCCATCTCACCCTCACCCTATTCACCCGGTCCGAAATGGCCGGGTGTTTTGCTCTTTACAGGATAGGCGCAATTTATATTTACAAGTAAAGAGATTATACTATGATTTACCTACTTTCTACCGAGAATAGACAGGAAATGCGCATCCCTCGCAATCTGCCGGATACATCTGGACCTATGGCCCTGTTGTTCCGCAGTACGATGGGAGAGGAGGCGGTGGAGATAGCGGTACAAGACCACTCGCCTGCAGGGTCAAGGTATCACATAGTGTATGTTGATAAGGTGCTTACGCCCGGTGAGTATGAATACATCCTCAAATGCGGAGATAGCATCCTGTCAAGAGGTGTTGTCAAGGTACTCCCGGCAAGCGATAACGCAGTCATAGAGTACGCCCAGAATGAGATAGATATAGTATACGAACAATATGGAGAATAAGACTGAAAAGAGGCTCATCTTTGCTGCCATTGACCAATCTCTTGAAAGCAACATTGTGCTGCCTACGGAGATTAAGGCAAAGGGCAAGGATATGGTATCTTGGGGAGATAGGAATAACTACCCGGACTACCTGTTAAGCCTGTACAACAATGTGACATCCCTGCGCTCTATTATCAACGGCACAATTGACTTTGTGGTGGGAGATGGTGCGACCATTGCTCACACCCTACAGGGAGATGCAATGAATGATAAGGGAGATACCATCATTGACCTCATCAAGAGTCTTGCCAAGGATTACCTCATATATGGAGGTATGGCCCTGCAGGTTGTCCGGGGAGAGGACCTTGAGACAATATCTGCACTCTATTATGTGGATATGCGCTATCTGCGTAGCAACAAGGAGAATGATGTATTTTACTACTCCGAGGAATTTGGCCAAAAGTATGTCAAGACCGATAAGGTGGTGGCTTATCCCAAGTTCATCCCCGGAGCGCAGCACCCTGCCTCTATCATCTTTGTCAAGAATGTCAATACACAGGTATACCCTGCACCTCTCTATGCTGCATCCGTAAAGGCCTGCGAGATTGAGAGGAATATAGATGACTACCATCTTAACTCCATACACAATGGCTTTTCTGGCTCATATATCATCAATTTCAACAATGGTGTGCCATCGGATGCCATTAAGGAGGAGATAGAAAGAGATGTCAATACCAAGTTCGCAGGTGCGCAGAATGCAGGCAGGATTGTCCTGTCATTCAATGACTCCAAGGACTCGCAAACTACCATACAAAAGGCCGAACTGCAGGACTTTGGAGAGAAATATCAAGCACTTGCCAAGCACTCAAGGCAGCAGATATTTACTGCGTTCCGTGCAACCCCTAATCTGTTCGGTATACCTACCGAGACCACAGGTTTTAGTGAGCAGGAGTTTAAGGAGTCTTTCCGCCTGTACAACCGCACTATGGTGAAACCTATCCAAGTGCTTATTGCCGATATGTTTGAGAAAGCCTTGGGAGAAAAGGGAGTCCTGTCAATCACTCCATTCACCCTTGATGGTACAGGCGAGGACAATGTAAGATAAGGAGGCAGTATGAAAGTACAACTTATAACATCCGAGTCCTTTGTTAAGGCGGTAACAAGCATATCCGACAATATTGCCGGAAAGTACCTCCTGCCATCAATCACCGAGGCGCAGGAAATACACCTCAAGGCTATCCTTGGGGATACCCTCCTCGCCAAACTCAAGTACCTTATAGCCAACAATGGTTTCCGGGGTGATTTCGGCCCTGCGGAGGATGCTGACTACAATAAGGACTACTCCACCACCAAGGGAGGGCCAAATGAGCATTATCGCACCCTCATCACCAAGTGCCAATACTACCTTGCCTACAAGAGTGTGGCGGAACTTACCGCCAAGGTGACATATAAGGTCACCAATTTTGGCGTAGGCAAGAGCAATGATGAGAATATCCAAACGGCCTCCTATGATGAGATGGTCAAGATGAGGGATTACTACATCTCCAAGGCGGATTTCTTCTGCATTGAGGTGCAAAACTACTTGTTGAACAATCGCACCCTGTTCCCGGAACTGACCGAGGGTGACATCCACCGCATACATAGTTGCCTGTATAGTGCAGCCTCGTGCGGCCTGTGGTTGGGAGGGCCAAGAGGTAGAAAATGACACTCCTTGAGACCATACGCACCATTGAGAGGGTAGCCGCAGCACAACCTGCGGTCAATATGATTGTTGAGAATGATGTATTCAAACTCAACGCCTGCCCGGATGCCCTTTATGGAGTCTTTGCCTTTGTGCAGGGGCAGCACTCTGGAGACATCTCCTCCGATTTCATCTCCTACAATTTCACCCTGTTCTATGTAGACCGCCTTACCTCTGCCAAGGACAACCAGATAGAGGTGCAAAGCACAGGGGTGCAGGTTCTTGACAATATCATCCGCATCTTGCAGGATGAGGGGATAATGGCCACCCCATACTCATTCCAACCTTTTAACCAGAGGTTTAACGATGAGTGTGCAGGTGTGTTCTGCAATGTGACATTTGAGGTCCTCAATGCTCCTTGTGGCGAGACCTTTACTGACAATAACAATATCAAGATTATCTAATATGGCAGATTTCTCAACACTCAAATCGCAAGTTGCTGCGGTTGTCCGGGCCAACGGCCTGCAGGACATCAAGGGGTCAAACCTGCAAGAGCAACTCTTTAACATCATTGACACGATGAATGCGAGCAAGGTGGATGTGGAGGCAGGAAAGGGCCTCTCAACCAATGACCTCACCACCGCCCTTGTCAATGCCATCACCTCCGCAGTTCAGCCTGCAGAACTCGCATCTGCAATTGCTGCCGCAGTTGCCTCCTATGTAGCAAAGGCGGATATTGTGGCTATCACAGGTAGCGCAACGGACAAGGTGATGAGCCAAAAGGCAGTCACCGACAATCTCGCACTCAAGGCTAACAAGGCGGATTATGTAGCCAAGACTGACATTGTGGCAACCGAGGGGTCAAGCGGCACAAAGGTGATGTCACAGGCTATTGTCACCAACCGCCTTGCCGCAAAGGCTAACGCCTCCGATGTCTATACCAAGGCAGAGGTGGACACCTCCCTTGCAGGGAAAATGGACACCAATGGCGCATACACCAAGGCCGAGACCCTGGGACTCCTCGCCTCCAAGGCCAATACGGATGATGTGTACACCAAGAATGCGGTGGACAACCTCCTCCTGTCAAAAGCATCACAGGCAGGACTTGATGCGGAGGCCGAATTGAGGGCCAATGCGGATGCTGCCCTCAACACCGCAGTTGCTGCCAAGGCTAACTCTGCGGATGTCTATACCAAGGCACAGGCAGATGCCATAACCAATGCCCTTACCGATAACCTGTCACGCATCCTCCGAGACTTTGGTATGTACCCCAACCCAACGGAGTATGTGCTTGTGGTAGGTGTGAGTGGCAAATACATTGACAAGGACTCCGCCCTTGAGGTGGCCAATGGCAACTACTCCATCTCGCAGCCTATCTCGCTGAAAGCAGGGGACATCTTGCTCGTGCCATCTGCCTCTGCAGTCGCAGCCGCCTGTTCGGTAGTGTCCAAGAAAGTGACCAATACCTATGACAAGGTTATCATCTACGCATACACCTACGATGAGTTTGGCAGGATTAACACCGCCACCGCAGACTATAACCCCTCATTGGTCTACACCGCATACTATGAGTCCGATGAGCAGACCACCCCTACCAATTGGATAAGGGGCGGAGAACACATCGCAGAACTCCCGGAGACCCACGAGGTCACCGAGTCATTCTATGAGCCTCTTGTCAAGCAGAGTGTGGCAGGTATGCCGGATACAGGATACTATGTATACCTCGCATCACAGGCAATGGATGTGGTAGTGTCTGCATACAACGCCACCATCAACGGAGGTCACGCCATCATTGCAGGTTGGGGCATTTTTAAGAATATTGCCACCAATTTTGTGGGCATTGACAAGCAGAGGGTTATTGCCGAGGCCATTGCTGCCCTCTTTGCGCAGGTTGAGGGTATCAACGAGAAACTCACCAACGGCCTTGACCGCCTATCCGTTAAGCACCTGCACATTGACAGGGAACTCTCTGGACTCAATATCGCAGGGACATTCTGCCTGCAGGGCGCAGGCGTTCCATCTGCATCCGTAGTACCTGTCAATTGGGACTTTGGGCGGTATGGTGATTGGAAAGGCATTCCGCAGTTCATTGGACAGGAATACTTTGACACTATTGACAAGGTATTCTACAAGGCTCACGGAGTGACTGCCGTATCCGATTGGAAACGAATAACAAACGCATAGAACTATGGCAAATCTATTTTTGTACAAGAATAAGGCAGGGTACAACTCTGCAACTGACCGACCTGCGCAGCAGAGTTCGGTGTCCTATGATGGGCAGGAGACCATTGTAGATGGCAAGAATGTCATTCTGCCTTTCAAACCCGCTAACGCCCAGATGGGTGATATGGTGGTATATGATACCATTGACAACTGCCGCAAGATACTCAAGTGGAAAACCTACCACGCAGGTACTTTTGACTCCTCAAGGTATATTATGGGTAAGGCCCTGTACTTTGGGGCGCAGAATGGCAAGGGCATCTGGGCGGGTATTGAGAATGCAGTAAGTGCATCCAAGATGTGGGCAGAGAAATGCTATTTCCGCCTTACAGGCATCAATGTGTCTGCCGCAGGCTCATTCACTTTCAAGACCTACTACTCTTGGGCATCTCATCCAGACAATGTTGTCTCTTGGGATGCAGGCGCAACCCTCGCATCTATTGTTGCCACCATCAACGGCCTTGGCCTGTCTGCCTCCTATTTCAAGGCTGCGGTCCTCGCGGATGGTACAGGTATCGGTATCTGGGTGAACTACCCTACTACTGATAATGTCTCCGCAATATTCTCCATCACCGCAGGTGGGGAGGGTATCAATGTGGAGTATATGAACAAGTACAACGGACAGGATGTGGTATGGCAATATGTTACCACCTCTACCATCATTCCGGGCAGGACTCCTGCCAAGAATGTACTGCGCAGGAATGGCCTGTCTACATATTGGGGAGGCGGCCACTTTGCCAAGTTTGTGGACTATTATGGTACAAATGGCAAGGCGGAATACGCCCCGGAGACATCTAATGACCCTATGAACAGGGCCACATTCAACGCCCTTGCCGAGTCCTTGGTTGAGGCAGAAAAGGCCCTCTATGACAAGTACAATGGTTCATATGAGGAGTATATTGAGGGCGCAATGGTCCTCTGCGATACCGCAAGGGATATTATGGGTGTCTCATACGATGATGCCTCCTACCAGACTGCCCTACTTGGACAGGTGATGACCAAGGACTATGACAACAATGTCATCCCGGCATTCCCTGCCGCCTACTACGCCCATATCTATGGAGTCAATGCCGCAGTACCTACAGGCTTTGAGACAGGCAAGTGGGGACTCCCTACCACCTACCAGATGGTGAAACTCATTGAGTTGGTAGGCCTCAACGCCAATAACAAAACGGATTTCAACAGGGCCATTGACAAGTTCAATGCTGCAGGAAATTTCTATGGTAGCGGATACTATTTCTGGACTTGTGCGGAGTATTCGGCCGGCGGCTCGTTCAATTACGGTGGCGACTATGGCTTTTTGTACATTGACCCTAAGTATGGTACTTATAGTGTGCGCCCGGTCCTTGCTCTTGAATGGGATGCTTAAATCCTTAACCTTTCACCCCTGCGCCTTGAAAGCGCAGGGGATATAAAACCAAT
>SFUD01000010.1 GCA_004561775.1 bacterium
CAACACAAGAAGCAGGAGCGCAAAACTTAGGGTTGCCCAAAAGAGATAAAATAGAGATAAAATAGAGATAAAAAGATAAAGAAGGAGGAAGAGATTGTTATGGAGGAGGAGAAGAGAAAAAAGTTCTCTGTTTCTAGAGATATTCTAAGCGGGCAGTTGCTCATAAAGAGCGGTCTGGTAACCCGTTGGAAGTTTATTCTCTACTGTTTTATCCTCATTATCCTCTTTATAAGCTACAATATGAGTGTAGAGAGGCTTCAGATGAAGCTTCTTAAGAATCAGGAGGAGCTTGTACTGCTTAAGGACGAGTGCAGCGGAAAATATGCCAAGCTGCAGAACATAAGCAAGAGAAGTCAGATAACTGAAAGGCTGAAGGAGTTGGGTTCCAAGGTGGAGAACCCCACCTCTCCTGCTGTGATAGTTGAAATTGAGAAGTAGGAATGGAGAGTATATTTTCTAAAATAACTGTCATATACAGAATATTTCTGATTATCACATTCTGCGTGATAGCCAGGGTAATCTATGTGCAGTTTATAAATCCTACAGAGACCACAGATGAGGATATTGCCTACAAAGTGGAGAAGAAGAACCCCAACCGCGGCGACATACTCTCCCGCGACGGCCGTCCGCTCTGCATCTCCATCCCCTACTACAAAATAGGCCTGGACTGTACAATATGCAACCCCGACACATTTAACAAGTATGTGGACCAGCTTGCATTCAAGCTCTCGCAATTCTTCAAAGACAAGAGCGCCAAAGTCTATAAGAGTGAGCTTATGGATGCCAAGGCAAAAAAGAGAAGATATAAAGCCCTTGGCAACAGAGATGTGGACTATATGGAGATGCAGCAGATTAAGGAGTTCCCGATACTTAAACTGGGTGCAAAGAGGGGCGGCACCTCCATAAGCAGAGTCTATAAGAGGAGCAATCCATACGGCAGACTTGCCAGAATTACCATAGGTTTTGTGGCAGACTCCGGCAGAAGCACCGGTCTGGAGGGAAGCTTCGACTTCTACCTTAAGGGCACCCAAGGCCAGCAGGTGCTCCAGAGAATGCCAAGGAACAGGTTCAGACCTATAAACAGCCCGCAGAACATAGAACCTGTAGATGGTTACGACATTCAGACAACCATAGATATAGACCTGCAGGAGTCTGCGGAGAGAGCCCTCAAAGGGCGTATAGAGAACTCGGACATTGAGGGGGCAACTGCAGTGGTAATGGAGGTCAAGACAGGCGCAATAAGGGCAATTGTAAATCTTAGGAACAACGGGTACGGCAAATATCAGGAGATATACAATTACGCCGTAAGAGAGGCAACAGAGCCCGGTTCCACCTTCAAGACCATTACACTTACCGCACTTTTGGAGGATGGGCTGGTAACTCTTGATACCCCTGTGGATGCATCGGGAGGAAGATGGACTTACCTTACAAAGACCATCACAGACTCGCACAACTGCGGTCTCACCACTGTTAAGGGCGCTCTTGAGCACTCCTCCAATGTTGCCTTTGCAAAGCTTGCTGTCTTTAATTATGAGAAGAATCCGCAACGCTTTATAGACAGAATCCAGAGTATGAGGGTTGGAGAGAAGTTCAATCTGGATATAAAGGGAGAGGGAACATCTGTCATACACTCTCCGACAGATGCCATTTGGACGCCTCACACACTTGCCTCTATGGGTTATGGCTATGCTATTCTGCTTACTCCGCTGCAGACGCTCACCTTCTACAATGCCATTGCCAACAACGGCAAGATGATGAAGCCTTACTTTGTAGAGAATTACCAGAGGGGCGGCAAGGTGCTCAAAGAGTTCGGGCCGCAGGAGATAAGCGGCTCCATCTGTTCGGAGAAGACCGCAAAGTTGGTGCAGGAGGCGCTAAGAGGTGTTGTGGATAATGGAACAGGCAGAATGATGAAGAATCCCAACTTTGGAATATGCGGCAAGACCGGCACAGCCAGAATGGCCTTCCCCAAGGGCGGCTATGAGCAGAATGGCAAGCGCAAGTATCAGGCAACCTTTGCAGGCTTCTTCCCTGCAGAGGACCCTATGTACAGCGTAATTGTTGTGGCCTACTCCAAACCCACCTTCGGAAACTTCTACGGAGCCACCTGGGCGGCCCCTGTCTTCAGAGATATTGCAAACCACCTCTATGCCAATACTCCCGAATGGAACAAAAGCATAAAGGCGGACAAAGAGAGCCAGGAGAGGACCATTGCGCAGCTGAGGCGCACCTCTGCAGAGGCGGAAAAACTGATTAAAACGGAGATATTGCAGAGCGATTCACTCTCTTGCGTAGTTGGCCTTGGACTTAAAGATGCTCTCTGCCTGCTGGAGAATCAGGGGTACAAGGTGGAATTTACCGGCTACGGGAAGGTGGTGGAGCAGCAGCCGAAGGCAGGCGCAAAGAT
This sequence comes from bacterium, assembly GCA_004561775.1. GTDB lineage: Bacteria > Bacteroidota > Bacteroidia > Bacteroidales > UBA932 > Egerieousia. The sequence goes on from SFUD01000010.1 coordinate 2,408, forward strand.
AACCAAAGGTAGTACCGTACATATAAGATTGTCAGACAATGAGACTGCAGGAACTATTAAGAGGAGTACAGATAAAGGAAAATAATGGCATCAATCGGGAGAAGGAGATAACTACACTCTGCACAGACTCGCGGAAGTGTACTCCGGGGGCGCTCTTTATTGCTGTAGAGGGGGCCGAATCCGACGGGCACAACTACATAGATGCTGCAATAGAGAATGGTGCCACAACAATAGTCTGCCAGAGGGAGGTGGAGAGAAGAGAGGGCATAGATTATCTGCTGGCAGAGGGCGGAAGGGAGATGGTTGCAACAATTGCCTCCAATTTTTACGGCAACCCCTCCAAGGAGCTCAACCTTGTGGGTGTTACGGGCACAAACGGCAAAACCTCCATTGCAACCCTGCTATACAGGCTCTTTACCAAGTTGGGCTACAGTTGCGGCCTCCTCTCCACAATAGCCAACTATGTGGGTGAGAAGAGATACGAGACAATAAATACCACACCTGGGCCTATAGAACTTAACGCCCTTCTGCGCCAGATGGCCAATAGCGGTTGCGAGTATTGCTTTATGGAGGTGAGTTCCCACGCTCTGGACCAGCAGCGCACTGCGGGACTGCACTTCCGCGGCGCCATCTTCACCAACCTTACCCACGACCACCTGGATTACCACAAGAGCTTTGCAAACTACCTGGCCTGCAAAAAGAGTCTCTTCGACAATCTGCCCAAAGAGGCCTTTGCCCTTGTAAATGCAGATGACCGCAACGGCAAGGTGATGGTTCAGAACTGCAAGGCGCAGATCTCCACCTACTCCTGCAGAGGTTACGCAGACTTCTGCGGCAAGGTAATAGAGAAGAGCATAGAGGGAATGCTGCTAAGGATAAACGGCACAGAGGTATGGTGCAGGTTCATTGGTATGCACAATGCCTCAAACCTTACTGCCATATATGGGGCTGCAATACTGCTTGGCGCAGAGAGTCAGGAGGTTATACGCATAATGAGCGAGCTCACCTCTGTTGCAGGCCGTCTGGAGTACTTCATAGGCCCGCGCAATATAATTGCCGTGGTGGACTATGCCCATACTCCCGATGCCCTTGAGAATGTTCTGCGCACGCTCGCCGATTTAAAGCCGGCAGGCGAGCTCATCTGCCTCTTTGGATGCGGAGGAAACAGGGATAAGAGCAAACGCCCGGAGATGGGTGCAATTGCAGGAAAATATGCCGACAGGATTGTTGTGACATCAGATAATCCAAGGTTTGAAGATCCGGCAGAGATTATGAACGACATAAAGGCCGGTATGGAGCGTAGCGTACTCTCAAGGTCTCTCTTCATTGCAGACCGCAGGGAGGCAATAAGAACAGCCATAATAATGGCAAAAGAGAGCTCCATTGTACTGGTGGCTGGCAAGGGGCACGAGGATTACCAGATTATTGCAGGCGTAAAGCACCACCTGGACGACAGGGAGATTATAAAAGAGCTCTTTAATGAGTTGAAGGGATAAGAGATAAATATTGAGTGATAACTAAAAGGAATATTGGGAGATGATATATCATTTGTTTGAATATCTGCAGGAGATAGGATGTGACTTTCCGGGAATAGGTCTTGTAAAATACATTACCTTCAGGGCTATGATGGCCATAATGACTGCACTTGCGGTTGCGCTTTACTTTGGACCTAAGATTATACGCAAGCTTCAGAAGCTGCAGATTGGAGAGGAGATAAGAGATTTGGGTCTGGAGGGACAGATGGCAAAGAAGGGGACACCCACTATGGGAGGCATAATAATTCTGCTCTCCATTCTCATACCCGCCCTGCTCTTTGCAGACCTTACCAATGTTTATGTGATACTGCTTATTGTAACCACACTGTGGCTTGGATTCATAGGATTCAAAGATGACTCCATAAAGGTATTCAAGAAGAATAAGGAGGGGCTTAAGGGCAAATATAAGATAATAGGACAGGTTACTCTTGGCCTGATTGTTGGTCTGGTTCTTTGCCTCAACAGCCACGTAACCATAAGGGAGAAGAGAAGTGCAGAGAAGGGGAACAGCATAAAAGCTGCAACAGAGCTCTCCGGAGAGGTTACGGTTGGCATAGACGAGAGCACCTCAACCCCTTATATGGAGGGAAAGAGCACCATTACCACAATCCCCTTTGTCAAGAACAATCAGTTCGACTACTCCTGGTTCTCCCCATTTACCGGCAAGGCAGGTGAGATTGCGGGTTGGATTATCTATATAATTGTAGCGATATTTGTTGTTACCGCAGTCTCAAACGGCACCAATCTTACAGATGGTCTGGATGGGCTTGCCACAGGAGTCTCCGCAATAGTGGGCACAGCCATAGGAGTGCTGGCATATCTGTCGGGAAACTTCATATATGCATCGTACCTGAATATCATCTATATTCCCTATACGGGAGAGGTGGTTATCTATATGGCGGCCTTTATTGGCGCGCTCATAGGATTTCTCTGGTTCAACACCTTCCCGGCACAGGTCTTTATGGGCGACACGGGCAGCCTGCCGCTTGGAGGCATTATTGCCGTTGCGGCGCTTATTATTAGAAAGGAGCTGCTGCTGCCTATCCTCTGCGGAATCTTCTTTGTAGAGAGTCTCTCCGTAATTATTCAGACCACCTACTTTAAATATACCAAGAGAAAGTACGGAGAGGGAAGGAGAGTATTTAAGATGAGTCCTCTGCACCACCACTTCCAGAAGAGCGGCATCCCGGCTCTGATACAATCGCCGGCAAGGCCTATTCCCGAGGCAAAGATTGTGGTGAGGTTCTGGATTATTGCAATATTGCTCTGTATAATGACTATCATAACTTTAAAAATTAGATAACTGATGCAAAGGATTGTTGTACTTGGAGGTGGAGAGAGCGGCGTAGGTTCCGCTGTACTGGCCAAAGTAAAAGGATTTGATGTCTTCTTGAGCGACAGCGGCAAGATTGGCGCATCCTTTAAAGAGACTCTTGAGAGATACAACATTGAGTACGAAGAGGGCGGCCATACCCAGGCCAAGATTCTCAATGCAGACGAGGTTATAAAGAGCCCGGGAATTCCGGAGAGCGCTCCGCTGATTGTGGCCCTCAGGGAGAGGGGCATCCATATCATCTCTGAGATAGAGTTTGCAGGAAGATATGACACCGCCAAGAAGATCTGCATTACCGGCAGCAACGGCAAGACCACCACTACCTCCCTCATCTACTATATGATGCAGAGAGCAGGAATGAATGTGGGGCTGGGAGGCAACATAGGAAAGAGCTACGCCTATCTTGTGGCAACAGAGCAGCACGATTACTATGTGCTGGAACTGAGCAGTTTTCAGTTGGATGGAATGTACGATTTCCGTGCAGATATTGCCATTCTTATGAACATTACGCCAGACCATCTGGATCGCTATGACTATAAGATGGAGAACTATATAAACTCCAAGTTCCGCATTACCCAGAATATGCGGGCAGAGGATTGTTTCATCTTCTGCGGCGACGACCCTGTTACAATGGAGCATATAAATAAGATTGTGCTTAAGGCAAAGATGCTTCCATTTACCCAGAAGGGTGAGGTTGCCCAAGGCGCATACGTAAAGGATGGCGCCCTTACCGTAAAATATGGTATTGAGGAGTATATGATCTTCATACGAGAACTTGCGCTTGAGGGTAAACACAACATCTACAACTCTATGGCGGCCGCAATAGCCGGCAAGGCCATAAAGATAGACAATCAGGTAATAAGGGAGAGCCTTATGAGTTTCAAGGGTGTGGAGCACAGAATGGAGAAGATTCTTAAGATTAAGGATGTGCTCTATATAAATGACTCCAAGGCCACCAATGTAGACTCTGTCTGGTATGCCCTGGAGAGTATGACAACTCCTGTAATATGGATTGCAGGGGGCAAGGATAAGGGGAATGACTACTCTCCGCTCTACGATTTTGTAAGGGATAAGGTTAAAGTGCTCATCTGTATGGGACTTCACAACGAGAAGCTTATAGAGTGCTTTAAGGATAAGGTAGATATAATTGTTGAGACAGACTCTGCAGAGGGCGCCGCCAAACTGGCATACAAATATGCCAAACCGGGCGATACCGTCCTGCTCTCCCCTGCCTGCGCAAGCTTCGACCTCTTCAAAAACTACGAAGAGCGCGGCAGACTCTTTAAAGAGGCTGTAAGAAAATTATAAAAAGAGAGAGAAAATGGAGAGAAGGGGAATAGAATCGGATGACTTTGTAATAAAGCAGATTAGGGGCGACAAGATAATATGGGTAATATTTTATCTTCTGGCGCTTGCCTCTGCCGTTATGGTCTATTCTGCCAGCGGCTCGCTTGCATTCAAGGCAGGCACAACCAACATTCCATTTCTTATAAAGCAGCTCAAATATCTTGGAATAGGGTTTGTAGCCCTATATATCTGCTATAAGATTCCTGTGGGATACTATAGGCTTGTGGCCGTCCCGGCTCTCCTTGGAAGCATACTCCTCTCTCTTGTGATGCTTGGCTCCGGAGGTTCCATAAACAACGCCGTAAGGTGGATGAGCATTGGCTCCACCACATTCCAGCCCACGGAGATAACAAAACTTGCCATTGTAATGTACCTGGCCAGAATGATAGAGATAGGCAACCTTGAATCATTCAAGAACTACACAATAAGAATATTGATACCGGTTGGCATCACCTGCGTGCTTATGCTTGTGAGCAGCGCCTCAACAGCGCTCTTCATTGCTCTTATAAGCTTCTGTATGCTTGTTGTGGGCGGAGTAAAATGGAGCCACCTGTGGAAGAGCGCGGGCATAGCGGCCATAGGCATTGTCCTAATCTTTATAGTTCACCTCTCTACAGGAGCCTTCTCCCGATTGGATACTGCAACCAACAGAATAGCACGCTTCTTCCAGAGCGAAACAACCGTAGCGGAGATGACAGAGGAGGAGAGACAGGAAGAGGAAGATAAGACCTTTCAGGAGAATATGGCCAAGATAGCCATCTCCTCCGTTGGAATAAAGGGCAAGGGGCCCGGCAAGAGCACTCAGAGGTATGTCCTGCCCCACGCCTATTCCGACTACATCTATACCATAATAATAGAAGAGTATGGTTTCTTTGGAGGAGTTGTTGTGCTTATGCTGTATATGTGGCTATTCTACAGATGCATAGTCTTGGTAAGGGGATGCACGAAGGTCTTTACGGGACTTGTTGTGGGCGGATATGGCCTTGTAATTACAAGCCAGGCTATGCTGCATATTCTTGTAAATGTAGGCATCCTTCCTGTAACGGGCCACACTCTGCCGCTTATAAGTTCGGGAGGAACATCCATTGTTATGGTATGCTGTATGTTTGGCATAATTCTCTCCATAAGCAGGACAATAGATAGTATTAAGGCTAAAACAAATTGATAGGATATGAATCAGGCACCAAGAATAATTATAAGCGGAGGCGGCACGGGAGGACATATCTTCCCGGCAATCTCCATTGCCAATGCCATAAAGGAGGCCAGGCCAAATGCAGAGATACTCTTTGTGGGCGCAACAGGCAAGATGGAGATGGAGCGTGTGCCTGCTGCAGGTTACAGAATTGAAGGCATTCCGGCAAGGGGGCTCAAGAGGCCGCTCTATTCGCTCTCCAATATTGGAGTAATAGTGGATTACCTCAGATGCAGGCGCAAGGCGGGAGAGATTCTTAAGAAGTTCCGCCCGCATCTGGTTATTGGGGTGGGAGGCTTTGCAAGCGCCGCAATAGTAAGTATGGCCGGCAAGCGCAAGATACCCGTACTGCTGCAGGAGCAGAACTCCTTTGCAGGGCTTGTAAATACCCGCAACGGCTCTGTTGCCAAGCGCATCTGCGTAGCCTACTCCAATATGGAGCGCTTCTTTGCAAAAGAGAAGATTGTGCTCACCGGCAACCCAATAAGAAGCGCCATAACCCCTTGCACCCCGCAGATGAGAGAGGAGGGACTAAAATTTTACAACCTCAACCCGCAAATAAAGACTATCTTTGTAGTAGGTGGCAGTCTTGGCTGCCGCACACTTAATAACTGTGTAAAGAGGGCTATAGAGGAGTCCCGACCGGAGAGGGAGGGCTACCAAATAATATGGCAGTGCGGAAAGATATACAAAGAGGAGACAGACCGCTTTAACAAAGAGCATAAGAGCGAGCACATCCATTGTTCCGATTTTATACAGAGAATGGACCTTGCCTACGCTGCAGCAGATATTGTAATAAGCCGTGCAGGCGCAGGCACCATATCGGAGCTCTGCGTGGCAGGCAAATGTACTATCTTTGTACCGTCGCCAAATGTTGCGGAGGACCATCAGACCCACAATGCAATGGCGCTTGTAAATGAGAATGCCGCACTTATGGTTAGGGATGCTGATGCGCTGGAGAGGCTCTTCCCTGCAGCAGAGGAGCTGCTTGGGGATGCAAAGAGAAGGGAGTCTCTGGAGCGGAACATAGCAAAGCTTGCAAAGGCAAATGCGGCAGAAGAGATTGCAAAAGAGTGTTTTAACCTGATAGATTAGAGAGGAGAAGAGACTATATGGACAATGTCTATTTTATTGGCATAGGCGGCATAGGAATGAGCGCCATTGCGCGCTACTACAAGCATGCGGGCAAAAATGTATCGGGATACGACAGAACCTGTACCAAATTAACTCAAGCACTTGAGAATGAAGGTATTCAGGTGCACTACCAGGATGATCCCTCGCTTATCCCCATAAATAAGGAGAAGACCTTGGTTATCTATACCCCTGCCGTTCCGGAGACTCTGGGAGAAATGCAGTATGTTAGGGAGAATGGCTATTGGATGGTAAAACGCTCCAAGGCGTTGGGAGAGATTGCAAGAGAGTGCACCACTCTTGCAGTTGCAGGCA
>SFUD01000011.1 GCA_004561775.1 bacterium
CGAACAAGGCCATGCGTCAACCTTATCCAGCACCCAACACCCGCATCCCTAGCCAAACGGCAGCAACCTCCGGCACCTAATACCTGCGCACCTCGGCCATGCGACAGCCTCATTCGGCGGAGATACGGAGGTGGCGTAGGCAATCGGTCCAGATGGGCCGAAAGATTTGCTATGTCTGAGCAGCTGCCCTATGTGGCAACAATGGGGATGGGCGCATATATGTTAATAGGTGCTGCAAGAGGTCGCACACCGCAGCTGCGAGTTAGCCAATCCGGCCCAGATGTGCCAGATTGCTAGCCAAACCGGAGTACTCTTCTCCGCCGGATGAGGTTTGTTGCTGGCCGAGGCGCCGTGGCGACAGAGATGCTGGCAGGGGCGCCGTGGTGGAAAGCCATCGGGAAGATGTTGCTGGTAGGGGCGCCGTGGTGGCAGAGCTGCTGCTGGCCTGGGGACGCCACTGAGCAGGACGCTGCTGGCCGGGGCGCCGTTGCGGAGCGACTGCAGAGAGGCGGCGCTGTGGTAGAGATGCTGGCAGGGGCGCCGTGGCACAGCATAACACTAGACGAGGGCGCTGGTGCGGACACGCATCGGGAAGCAGCTGTGCGCATTGGGAAGCAGCTGTGCGCATTGGGAAGCAGCGGTGCGCGGCGGGCAGAAGCTGGCATCGGGAAGCAGCGGTGCGCGGCGGGCAGAAGCCAGCAGGCAGAAACCAGCAGGTGTAACTATTCTGTGTAACTGCTGTTGTCCCAACAGTGGGTGCAGAGCTTGCATTTTGGCAAGCCTATGGCTGCTACGAGGTCCTCCAGTCTTTGGAACTTGAGAGATGTGAGCTGCATGTTTTTGCACATTATGTTTACCATCTCTTTGTGCTTTGCGCTGTTGCAGTCCACATACTCCTGAAGTACTTCCTCTGAGAGCTCTGAGGTCCCCTCCATATCTCTGATTACCCTTCTGGTGTAGAGGTCGAAGTTGCTTCTGGAGGTGGAGAAATTCAGGAATTTGCAAGGGTAGATAAGAGGAGGACAGGCTATTCTCATATGAACTTCCTTAACTCCTGCATCTATGAGTTTTACTACGTTGTCTTTAAGCTGTGTGCCTCTTACTATGCTGTCATCCAAGAAGGCTATACGCTTATCCTTTGTCAGCTCCTTGTTGGGGATGAGTTTCATCTTTGCCACAAGGTCGCGCATCTTTTGGTTCTGCGGCATAAAACTTCTTGGCCAGGTTGGGGTGTACTTTACAAACGGCCTGCTATACTCTACTCCCTTCTGGTTGGCATAGCCAATGGCGTGAGCTATACCGGAATCGGGAATGCCGGCGGCGCAGTCAAGTTGCAGATCTGCATCTCTCTTTGCCATTGCCGCTCCGCTACGGTAGCGTGCGTTCTCTACATTTATGCCCTCGTAAAAGGCTGAAGGGTAACCATAGTATACCCAAAGGAATGGGCATATCTGCATCCGCTCGCCCGGAGGCGTTACCTGGCGTATTCCATCTGCACTTATCTGTACTACCTCTCCAGGACCGATATCCCTCACATATTCGTAACCAAGGTTGGTGAAACTTGAACTCTCGGAGGCGCAGACATAACCCTTGTCATTCTTCCCGATAATTATTGGTGTTCTGCCAAATCTGTCTCTGGCGGCATAGATTACCGTATCGGTCATTATGAGCATAGAGCAAGAGCCCTTTATCTTACTCTGAGCATACTCTATTCCCTCTTTGAAGGTCTCCGCTTTGCCTACGAGTATTGCTACAAGTTCCGAAGCGTTTATGTCTGAATCCGACAACTCTGAGAAGTGGTTCTTGTTGTCAAGCAACTCTTGGGTGAGCTCCTTGATATTATCTATACGTGCAACTGTGGCAACTGAGAAGCGTCCCAGATGGGATGTTATTGTAATTGGCTGTGACTCACTGTCTGATATTACGCCTATTCCCATATTGGAATTGGCAAACTTTGGCAGTTCCTCTTCAAACTTGTTTCTGAAGTATCCGTTCTCCAAAGAGTGTATGGAGCGTACAAATTTCTCTCCGTTGTAAAATGCCATTCCTGCACGTCTGGTGCCCAGGTGTGAATGGTAATCTGTTCCATAAAAAACATCGCCTACACACTCGTGACGTGAAACGCATCCAAAAAAGCCCGACATAAAAAATAGCTTTGCTTGTTAAGTTGCAAAAGTAATAAAAAAAGAGAGGGGAAGATAATAATCTGCCCTCTCTTATCAACGAATTTATCCACAAGGGGTGGCAATTTGCGCTATTGGTCTAGCTTATTTGCGCTATTGGTCCAGCCTGTTTGCATTATTTGTCCAACCACTCGTAGACTACGCGGTGCCAGTAGATGGAGTTCTGTGGCTGGAGAATCCAGTGATTCTCATCTGGGAAGAGTACCATTTTGGACTCCACTCCATTCATTTGGGCTGCATTGAAGGCTGCCATTCCCTGCTCTACAGGAACTCTGTAATCCATCTCACCGTGGGTGACAAGGATAGGAGTATTCCATCTCTTTATGAGCTTATGCGCGGAGTTGGTGTAGTGCCTAACGGCAACAGGATTGTTGTCCCAAGGCGCTCCGCCGTTATCCCATTTAGGGAACCACATCTCTTCTGTCATCATATACATCTGCTCTTGATTGAATATGCCGGCGTGGGAGACAAATGCTGAGAAGGTGTTGTTGTGGATGCCTGCAAGGTAATAGATGGAATAACCGCCGTAACTTGCGCCCACAGCGCCAATCTTGCCAACATAAGGCTCATTCTTCATAGTATTTGCCGCAGTAAGGTAATCCTTCATATTCTGGCCTATATAGTCTCCCGATATTTGCTCGCACCAAGGCTGGCCGAAAGAGGTGCAACCCCTTCTGTTAGGCAGAATGGTGACATATCCCTTAGAGGCCATCAGCCTGAAGTTCCACCTTGTGGAGAAACTCTGGTCCAGGGCGCCCTGAGGGCCTCCTGTACACATCATAATTGCAGGATAAACCTTTGACTCATCAAAATCTGCCGGGTAGAGGAGCCATACCAGCATCTGCTTGCCATCTGTGGTTGTCATCCAGCGCTCCTTTACCGTAGGAGTCTTCAACTGTGCCAGAATATCTGCATTCTCCGAGGTAATCTCCTTAAACTCTCCGCTTGCTATATCAACGGTAACAATCTCCGCCGGACGCAGCAGGGAGGTGCTGGTTGCAAGCAAGGTGTTGGAATTAAGCAGAGAGAGGGAGCCAAAATTGAACCAGGCAGAATCGGGAGTAATTCTCCTTATGCCTGCGCCATAATTGTAATCTGCAGGAATAGGCCCTGTAGCCTCATTGCCCTCAATCTTGCCGCCAAGCTCTTTATTTATATCCACAACAAGAATGGCATTGCGGCCATTGATTCCGGAGGTAAAATAGATTTTGTCCGATTCTGCGCTCCAAAGCAGGCTCTCTACATTATATTTATAATCTGCAGAGAGCTCTCTCTTCTCTCCGGTTGCAAGATTCATAACAAAGAGCCTCAGCTTGTCTGCCTCGTAGCCATCCCGCTCCATACTGAGCCATGCAATATATTTGCCGTCAGGGGAGAAGAGCGGATTGGTGTCGTATCCCATCATTCCCTCGGTTATGTTAGAAGCGGTGCCATCTGCAACATTGTAAAGGTAGATGTCGGTGTTGGTAGAGAAGGCATACTCCTTCCCGATAAGCTTTCTGCAGGAATAGGCTATGGTGCTCTCATCGGGAGACCAGCTGAGCTGCTCCAGACCGCCGAAAGGCAGGGTAGGAAGTTCGAAGAGGTTCTCTTCGCCCACAATATCCTTGGAATCTGCAAGAGTCCACTCTCCGGAGGCTTTGCTGAACTGAGCCACATAAGTGTGCGGAATCTCCTCCACAAAGTGGTCCCAATGGCGGTACATAAGGTCATCTATTGTTCTTGCGTTTGCCTTGTCCATATCGGGATAGATGTCTGAAGGCTTTTTGCAGGCCTTTATGCTCTTTACATAGAGTATTTTGTCGCCCTTTGGAGAGAGCTCGAATCCCTCTATGCCCTCGGGAGCGCCTGCAACCTCTTTAAGCTCTTTGCCGTTTGCACTCATTGTGTGGAGCTTGCCCTTTACAATAAGGGCTATCTCTGCGCCGGAGCCTATCCAACGCGCATTGGCGGCACTGATGCTGCCACTTGTGATTGCCCTGTTGGCAGAGCCGTCGGTATTCATAATGTAGAGAATTCTTCTCCTTGTGTTCTCCTCTATGCTGGTGTAGGTTACGCCATACATAATCTCTTTGCCGTCCGGAGAGAGCTGCGGCTCGCTTATCTTGCCCATACGATGCATTATCTCCGGAGTGAATTCGCCATCAACAATCTCCAGCTTCTGTTTGTTTACAGAGATGCCTGAGGCGGCATCCTCTCTGTTGCCGCAAGAGGCAACGAAGAGTGCGGTTGCCATAAGAATAAAAGATTTAATTAGTTTATTCATAAAGATAAAAATAGTTGTTTAATCACTTTTGAAATGTAAAAATAGACTATCTTTGTGCGATTATCAACTTTTGGTGATAAAATTGTTAGATATTATAATTGTTCAGCTATGATTTACACTACAGAAGTACAACACATGTGTGTTGTTAAAAAGGGCCCAAATCACGGTCCGGCTCCTATTCCGGAGGAAGGTAAATGGGTAAAGGCAAGAGAGATAAAGGATATTTCCGGTCTCACCCACGGTATTGGATGGTGCGCTCCTCAGCAGGGAGCCTGCAAACTTACGCTCAACATTAAAGACGGTATAATTCAGGAGGCTCTTGTGGAGACAATCGGTTGCTCCGGAATGACACACTCCGCAGCAATGGCTTCAGAGATTTTGCCTGGCAAGACTATTCTTGAAGCTCTCAATACAGACCTTGTATGCGATGCAATAAATACAGCAATGAGGGAACTCTTCCTTCAGATTGTTTACGGACGTTCACAGTCTGCCTTCTCAGAGGGTGGTCTTGCAATAGGCGCAGGACTTGAGGACCTTGGCAAGGGTCTTATCTCGCAGACAGGTACGCTTTATGGTACAGCGCTTAAAGGTACAAGATACCTTCAGCTTACAGAGGGTTACATTACCAAGATGTACCTTGATGAGGATGACCAGGCTTGCGGATATGAGTTTGTTCATATGGGCAAATTTATGGATGCAATTAAGAAGGGTGTGGATGCAAATGAGGCTCTCAAGAGCGTAACAGGCACCTACGGCCGCACAAAGCCTGAGGATGGCGCAGTTAAATGTATTGACCCACGTAAAGAATAAGGAGGAATAGAGATATGATACGTGAAGTAAAATTTGAATCTCAGAATCGCCGTATGGCACAGATTCTTGCCTGTCTTAACAAACACGGCATTGCTTCCATAGAGGAGGCTAACCAGATTTGCGATGCAGCCGGACTGGATCCTTACAAGACCTGTGAGGAGACCCAGATGATCTGTTTTGAGAATGCAAAGTGGGCCTATGTTGTAGGTTCTGCAATAGCGCTCAAGGAGAAGGCAAAGAATGCAGTGGAGGCAGCAAACTATATTGGAGAGGGACTTCAGTCATTCTGTATTCCGGGATCGGTTGCAGATGACCGTAAGGTTGGTATCGGACACGGAGAGCTGGCAGCGCGTCTTCTGGAGCCGGAGACAAAGTGCTTTGCATTCCTTGCAGGCCACGAGTCTTTTGCTGCAGCGGAGGGTGCAATCAAGATTGCCCAGATGGCAAACAAATCCAGACCTGCAGACAAACCTCTCCGTTGCATCCTCAACGGACTTGGAAAGGATGCGGCTATGATAATCTCCCGCATAAACGGTTTTACATATGTTCAGACAGAGTTCGACTACTTTACAGGAGAGCTTAAGGTAGTGCAGCGCAAGGCTTACTCAAAGGGTCCGCGCGCAGCTGTAAACTGCTATGGCGCAGATGATGTGAGAGAGGGTGTTGCAATTCTTTGGGCAGAGGATGTGGATGTCTCCATTACAGGCAATTCCACCAATCCTACCCGCTTCCAGCATCCTGTTGCAGGCACATACAAAAAGGAGCGTACCCGCGCAGGCAAGCCATACTTCTCAGTAGCCTCCGGCGGTGGTACAGGCCGTACTCTTCATCCCGATAATATGGCTGCAGGTCCTGCATCATACGGTATGACCGATACACTTGGCCGTATGCACTCAGATGCTCAGTTTGCAGGCTCTTCATCTGTGCCTGCGCACGTGGAGATGATGGGCTTCCTTGGTATAGGAAACAACCCTATGGTAGGCTGCTCCGTTGCTTGTGCAGTTAATGTTGACCTTGCGCTCAACAAGAGATAAGTAGCTAAAAATTTGTTGTTTGTATAAAAATTACTATCTTTGCAGCCCCGCAAAATATGCGAGGAGTTGTAACCACTTGGAAATCAATGTTAAGCTAGTCGTGAGACTAGTCGATGACAAATTTCCCAAGTGGCAATGCAATTAAGTTTAACTTAAATAACTAATTAAAACCAATGCCTGGATTAATTGGAAAAAAAATCGGAATGACATCCGTATTCGGTGCAGATGGAAAGAACATTCCTTGCACTGTAATTGAAGCTGGTCCGTGTGTTGTTACGCAGATTCGTACAGAAGAGAAAGATGGTTATGCCGCTGTACAGCTTGCCTATGACGAGAAAAAAGAGAAACACACCAGCGCCCCTCTCATGGGTCACTTTAAAAAGGCAAATACCACTCCAAAGCGTAAACTCGTAGAGTTTGAGAATGATTTCTCAAGAGAGTTGAATTTGGGCGATGTACTGAGTGTTGCTGATGTAATTAGCGATGACACTTGGGTAGATGTTACCGGAATTTCTAAAGGAAAGGGATTCCAGGGCGTTGTAAGACGCCACGGTTTTGGTGGAGTAGGTGGCCAGACCCATGGTCAGCATAACAGACTCCGCGCACCTGGTTCAATGGGTGCATCTTCATACCCTTCAAGAGTATTCAGAGGTAAGAGACTTGCCGGCCGTATGGGTGGTGAGAGAGTTAAAATCTTAAACCTTAAGGTTATCAAGGTTATTGCAGAGAATAATCTTATTCTTGTAAAAGGTTCAATACCAGGACCAAAAGGTTCTTATGTAATTGTGGAGGAATAGCGTCTATGGAATTATCAGTTTTAAAGATCGACGGAACAGACTCTGGAAGAAAGGTTAATCTTGCAGAGAGCGTATTCGGAATTGAGCCGAATGACAACGCTATTTTTATGGACGTTAAACAGTACCTTGCAAATCAGCGTCAGGGTACACACGATTCAAAAGAGCGTTCAGAGGTTGCTTACAGCACAAAAAAGATTATCAGACAGAAGGGCTCCGGCGGTGCACGCCACGGCAGCATCAAGTCTAATATTTACGTAGGCGGTGGTAGGGCATTTGGTCCGCACCCACGTTACTACGGTTTCAAGTTGAACAGAAAGCTCAAACAGCTTGCGCGTTTCTCAGCTCTTGCATACAAGGCTCAGGAGAATGCAATCACAGTTGTAGAGCAGTTCAAGATGGAGGAGCCAAAGACAAAGCAGTTCCTTAGCATTCTTAACAACATTAAGGCTAATGGCAGAAGAGTTCTCTTTGTTCTTCCAGAAAATTCAGAGAATATTTACTTGTCCGCAAGAAACTTGGAGAATGTTCAGGTTGCAACAGCAGATGTTGTGAATACCTACGATGTAATGCGCGCATACAACCTTGTTTTGGTTGAGGGTGCAGAGGTTGTTCTTCAGGCTGGACGCGAATAAAACCGTAAGACGATGGGAATTTTGATTAAACCTATAGTAACAGAGAAACTTACAGCACAGGGCGAGAAACTGGGCCGTTATGGTTTCATAGTTGACCGCAGCGCCAACAAGGTTGAGATTAAGGTTGCGGTTGAGCAGATGTACGGTGTTAACGTTAAGGATGTTAACACTTGTAACTACCACGGAAAGAGAAAGAGCCGCTATACAAAGGCGGGTTTATTGACAGGTCGTGCAAATCACTACAAGAAGGCGTATGTGACACTGGCCGGTGAGGATAAGATTGATTTCTACAGCAATATTTAGTGAGATGGCTATAAGAAAATTTAAACCAGTTACTCCTGGTCAGAGAAATAAAGCGATTAGCGCATTTGACGATATTACCTGCAGCACACCGGAGAAGTCGTTGTTGGCTCCACTTCGCAGAACAGGTGGACGTAACAATCAGGGTAAGATGACAATGCGTTATATTGGTGGCGGACACAAGAAGATGTATAGAATTATCGATTTCCTTAGAGACAAAGATAATTATAAGGCTACCGTTAAAACTATTGAGTATGATCCTAACCGCAGCGCCAGAATTGCTTTGGTTTGCTATGCGGATGGAGAGAAACGTTATATCATTGCTCCTGCCGGCATTAAAGTCGGACAGGTTATCGAGTCAGGTGCAGGGGTTGCTCCAGAGGTTGGAAATACACTCCCGCTCTCAGCTATTCCTCTTGGAACAAACGTTCACTGTATAGAGCTTGTTCCTGGCCAGGGCGCAGCAATGGCGCGCAGTGCAGGTTGCTATGCTCAGCTTACAGCAAAAGAGGGTAAGCATGCAATTCTCAGATTGCCTTCAGGCGAGACAAGAATGGTTCTCCTTACTTGCCGTGCTACAGTAGGTGTTGTTTCAAATATGGAGCATAACCTTGAGTCTGACGGTAAGGCAGGCCGTGCCCGTTGGCTGGGTCGCAGACCTAGAAACCGCGGTGTGGTAATGAACCCTGTTGATCACCCTATGGGTGGTGGTGAAGGTCGTGCATCAGGAGGTCATCCTAGATCAAGAAAGGGACTTCCAGCTAAGGGATACAAGACCAGAAACCCTAAGAAGAACAGCAACAAGTTTATCATAGAGAGAAGAACCAAATAATAAACGGAATAAATTATGAGTCGTTCAATTAAAAAGGGCCCATTTATTGAGGCCAGCCTGGAGAAAAAAGTCCTCGCAATGAATGCAGCCAACAAGAAAGAGGTGGTAAAGACTTGGTCTAGAGCCAGTGTTATTTCACCTGATTTTGTGGGCCATACAATTGCCGTACATAACGGAAATAAGTTTATTCCTGTTTATGTTACCGAGAATATGGTAGGACACAAATTTGGAGAGTTTGCACCCACAAGAACCTTTAAAGGTCACTCGGGTAATCGTTAATAGTTAATTTGGATTACAGACAATGGGAAAACGTAAAACAATAATG
>SFUD01000012.1 GCA_004561775.1 bacterium
GTCATACTCTTGCGGAGCAGGCACTATGCTGTTTTCAAAGCCGTTTGGCGTTATGATGGAAGGCATTCTGCCCAGAAACTGCATAGCCTCCCTTGCGGTAATGTCGCTTACAGTTGTAAAGACATCTGCATTGTTGGCCGCGCACTTCTCCAGAGAGTGGCGCGCGGTAACATTAAACCTGCGGGCCATCTCATCTCCATTGTAGGAGTCAAACTGGCTGTAGAGAGGCAGGTTGTTGCAGCTTATGCAACGGCCCACCACTGTTGCGTGTGTGGTAAAGACCGTGCCTATAGCAAGATTGCGGCTCTTTAAGTAGAGAATGCCCGCCCCTGTCATCCACTCGTGGAAATGGGCAACCACACTCTGCGATGGCTCCAGTCTGAACTTTACAAAACTCTCTATTACCTTGCCTGCAGCATATCCAAAGAGCGCAGAATCTATGTACTCCCAGTTGCCGCTTATGGAATCCAATTTGAACTTCTCCCAGAAATCTGCAAATATGGAGTCTTTGGAGGAGATGAAGGTGGTGTAATCCACAAGAATCACTGCAGGCGAACCCGGAATGTTCCAGTGCCCTATCCTTACCCTCAACCCCTGACTTGCCGCATAAGAGCGCCAGGTGGCAAAGAGCTGCTTATCCTCTGTAAACTCCGGATTCTGAGTGGTCTCCCTCCATACATCGGGACCTATGAGAATATGTGAGCCTCCATACACCTTGCCAAGGAGCAGGGCCTTGGAGGCTACCACGGTATGAATTCCACCCACCTTATTGCAAACCTCCCAACTTACCTCAAAGAGGTAATCCGGTCTGTTGACAATTCCTTCTGTAATATTCATTCCCTTCAAAATTATCTCTTTTGTGCAGTTTTTCTCTTTTTGCCCTCATTAACCTTCTCAACTCTGATAAGGAAATCGCTGAGCACATTCATATAGTTGATAAATGCCTCGTACGGTGTGTCATATGGATTGAAATACTTATGCACCGCGCCATCGGAGAAGAATTTTGTGCACATATAGTAGAAGTGGTCGCTCTCCTGCAACTTCTGGAAATCTGCAATAAGCTTCTCATCCTTGCTGGCCATCACGCTCTTCTCTGCAGCATAGAGCTTATGGAAGGCCTCGTTCTGAAGCTCGTTTCCTATCCAGGCGCTGGTATCGCGCTCCTCATCTGCCCAAGAGATTGCAAATGGCACGTGCAGCGGCGCAACAGGCTGGTGTACGGCAACAACCTCGGAAGGTGTGCGGAACTTAAGGTCTGTCTTTGCAAAGACAGCATCCGGCAGAGCCTTCATAAACTCAAATATTCCGGTAGATTGAGGCTGATGCTCACCAAAGGTCTCATAATCCATAAAGAGGTTTATAACCTCGTCGTTCTTGGCGCACTCTGCAAGCCATCCGGCATACTTTTCACTGGTAACAGGCCAAGCAGGGTTGCTTCTGTCCGAGAAGCGGAAAGCTATATCGTCGCTTAGGGTAAAGTTCTTGAGCAGAAGCTTAAGCTTTGCATCTATCGCATTGGTATAGAGAAAGCCAGGGCTCTTCCATCCCAAAATATGCTTTGCGCCCTCTGTAAGCATTGCCTGATAACCCATAGCAGAGACAGTCTCACCAATTTTGTCCGAGTAGATGAGCTCTGTATTTCTAAAGACGGTAGGCTTAACACCAAAGTGCTTCTTAATTGCCGCCGCATGCTCCTTTACCTGGCGTGTAAACTCCTTGGTGGAGATAAGTGAGGCCAAAGAGTGGGTATAAGTCTCTGCCAAAAACTCCACACAGCCTGTCTTAGCAAGCTTCTTGAAGCTCTCCAGTACCTCCGGAGCAAATTTTTCAAACTGCTCCAATGCCACTCCCGATATAGAGTAACAGATTCTGAATTTGCCTTGGTGTTTTTTTATCAGTTCCAGCATTATTGCATTCATTGGAAGGTAGCACTTCTCTGCAACTCTGCGAAGGATGGTTCTGTTGGCAAAATCGTCAAAATAGTTTGAGTCGTTTCCAATGTCAAAGAAACGATAAAGTCTTAATCTGTCGGGTTGATGAACCTGAAAGTATAAACACAAAGATTTCTCCATATCTGTCACTTATTTTTTAATCACTTCTGAATAGATGCCCTTTAACTTGAGCGCCGCATTCTCCCATTTGAGGGAGTTAACCTCATCCATACCTTTAGAGGCTGAGAACTCCGGCAGAGCCGGATATTTGAGAAGACCATAGATTGCATCTGCCATAGCATCAATATCCCAAAAATCTGTCTTTATGGCATATTTGAGAACCTCCGCAACACCGGACTGCTTGGAGATGATAACCGGAACATTGGATTTCATAGCCTCTAGAGGCGATATGCCGAAAGGCTCCGATACAGACGGCATCACATAGACATCCGAATATGCAAACATCCTCTTCACATCATCTCCCCTGAGGAAGCCTGTAAAGTGGAACTTGTCTGCAATGCCCAGTTTTGCCACACGCCTTATGGAACGGTTCATAAGGTCGCCGTTTCCAGCCATTACAAACCGCACATTGTCGCACCTCTTGAGCACCTTGTTGGCAGCCTCTATAAAATACTCCGGCCCCTTCTGGAAGGTGATACGTCCAAGGAAGGTAACAATCTTCTCCTTAACGCCCCTCTGCGCCTCCACGTGCTTGAACTCATTAAAGTCCACAGCATTGTGCAGAGTAACAACCTTTGCAGGGTCTATCTTGTATTTGTTGATCACAATATTTCTGGTAAGGTTGCTCACCGTAATAACCTTATCTGCAGCAAGCATACCCATGCGCTCAATGGCATAGACCTGCGTATTCACATTCTCGCCTGTTCTGTCATACTCTGTGGCGTGCACGTGTATTACAAGAGGTTTTCCCGATATGCGCTTTGCAGCAATACCTGCCGCATAGGTAAGCCAGTCGTGCGCGTGAATCACATCAAACTCATTCTTTGCCGCAATGGAGGCTGCAACCATAGCATACTTTGAGACCTCCTCCATAAGGTTCTTGCCATATTTGCCGGAGAATTTGAAGCAGCTGCCATAACGCACTTTAAACTCCTCATACTCGCCCTTTGTAATCTCCCTGCGGGCAACCTCTGTATATTCGCGAGGGTCTATGTAAGGCACCATCTGCGATGTAACCTTCATAAACTCCACCTTGTTCAAAAACTCCTTTGCATCCAGCCAGCTCTCCATAACAGGAACTTCGCTAGCATTGATGATGCTGACTGCGGACTGATCCTCATCACCCGATGCCGAAGGCATCACAAAGAGAATATCCACATCGTGCTTTGCCAGGCCCTTTGTAAGACCATAACAAGCAGTACCGAGACCTCCTGCAATGTGAGGGGGAAACTCCCAACCAAACATCAATACTCTCATCTCTTCCTCATTTTAATACTGTTCAATAGACTCTTTAACCTGATAATCTCGGCAACGCTGGCAGAGTAAGAAATGCATCCGTGAGGATGGTGTGACGGGTCTCCATCATAGAGTTCGGCCACAGAACCGATTCCATGAATGGTAATATCCTCCTCAAAGGCATTAAGCAATGCAAGCGCATTCTTCTTTATTGACGGCCCCTCCAGCTTAAGGAATGCATCCAGATAGGCTCCCAAGAGGAACGGGAAGGCACATCCGTTATGATGTGCATGATCCCTCTCGCTCTGGTCTCCCTCATAGACACCTTTATAGATAGGGTTCTTTGGAGAGAGCGAACGTATGCCCCTTACTGTAAGCAGCTCCTTGCGCAGATTCTTTAGGGCCTGCATCTGCAACTCTTCAGAGAGCGGAGAATACTCTGCCGCACAGGCAAAGAGTTGGTTAGGACGCATAAAGAGATTTCTTCCGCCCTCGTCGAAATAGTCTGCAAGATGACCTCTCTCCGGAATCCAGAAGTAGTTGGTGAAATTATTCTCCAACCTTGTCATAATATCTTTGAGTCTAGCCTTTACACCCTCCTCTTTAACTTGCGCGTGAGCAAAGCAGAGAGCATTGTACCAGAGTGCATTAACCTCCACCTGATATCCGGCTCTCTCTGTAACAGGCGCTCCGTTGCTTGTAACATTCATCCAACTTAGCGGAGTGTTGCCCTTTTTAGACCAGAGAAGGCCATTCTCATGGAAATAGAGCCCAGAGACCTTGCTCTCCATAATATTGAAGAGTCTCTTGAGAATCTCCTCTCCGTAGAGACCCCAGACTTCATCTCTCTTTGCGCCAAATCTTATCCACTGCTGCAGCGACCATACCAGCCACAAAGGAAGATCAGGCATATTGCCCTCTTCTACCGCCCTCTCCATCTTGCCTATGGCATTATCTATAATGGCGCGGTAGCTCTCCACATTGCCATCGTTGTAAAGCGTAAGTCCGGCAGCAGAGATAAGGGTTGCTCTAAGATCCTCATAGTCCCAGGTATATCCCGAGCAGACTGCGTAAGAATCGCCCTCCTTTACAACAAACTGCTTGGCTGCAAGTTTAAGGCAGGCGTCAAAACTGCCGCGGCTTCCATCTCTCATAGCCATCTCCGCATCAAACCTGCGCAGAAGGGCCTTGTGGTCCACCTCCTTGGTGCCTGCAGAGAAGATAATGCTCTCTCCAACCTTTATAGGCACCTCAAAGTATCCCGGAACAAATAGATCCTCCTTGTCTGCAAAGCCCCTTCTGCTCTCCTCCTTGTATGTAATGCCGCGATACCAGTCCGGAGAGGCCACCCAAGTGCTCTTCTTGTTCAGCTGCAGATTGAGCGTAGGGAATCCCTCATACATCTTGAATGAGACGCCATTATCTATAGGAGCGAATTTTGTATTGGCCTGCGCGTTGGCCTCTGTAAGCGCGTGAATGTTTCTGAAGGCCAGGAATGGCTTCAGAAGCAGTTTTGTTGGAGAGTGCGCCTCCAACAGCGTATATTTTATAAGAATCTCTTCTGTTGCCCTTGCAAAGAAGAGAGTCTTGCTGAATTTCATTCCTCCTACCTGATAGGTGATGGTAGGCGCAAAATCCATTTCAAAATCCACAATGTACTTGTGGCCCCTTGGCTCATATA
Organism: bacterium; assembly: GCA_004561775.1. Taxonomy (GTDB): domain Bacteria; phylum Bacteroidota; class Bacteroidia; order Bacteroidales; family UBA932; genus Egerieousia. The sequence continues at coordinate 5,029 of SFUD01000012.1, forward strand.
CCTTTCCGTACGAATTGATGCCAAGGTTAAAGCTCTTTCCGTGCTGAACCAATGTCTCGTGAAGATTTGAGAGAAGAATATGTTTCTCCCCGCAAAACTCGGAGATAGGCACTACAAGCAGACCATGGTATTTTCTTGTGTTGCAACCTACAATGGTTGTGTTGGCGTACCCTCCCGCTCTGTTGCTCAACAATATCTCGCGGCCCAAAGAGTACTCAAGATTCACCAGTTCCTCTTTATTAAACTTCAAATAAGACATAACTCCATATAGATTTTAAAAGTGCAAAGTTACAACAATTTTACTTTACAGCCATAATAAATGCCGTTCTTGCAGGCAGATAAAGGCTAAGAGAGAATCCGTTGGCATTCATAGTTGCTCTGTGCAACAGGCCTCTGCTGTTGCGTTCAAACCCGCCAAACTCCTTCCAATCGCTATCCAGCACTATCTCAAAGGCCGGTTCCTGCAGAGAGCGCGCGCCTCTCTTCTGCCATCCGCTCACATTTACCGTATAATCGGTATAAGAATTTACCGGAGAGAAATTGAAGAGAAAGAGAGCGTCTCCGCGCCGGAAGACCATAATCTGCTTCTCAATATCGTTAAAGATGGAGATTGGAGGCTCTGCCAGATAGTTAGACTTGTCAAAGAGACTTATCATAGCCTTGTCAAACTCCATAAGCCCTTTGTAGCGCAAGAAGGGGTTGGTACTCAAAGACCACTGCCTCCTGGCATAGAAATAGGACCAGTTGTTTCCCTCCCTTGGGAAATCTATCCACTCCGGGTGCCCGAACTCATTTCCCATAAAGGTAAGGTAACCTCCTCCCGATGTTGCCAAAGTAACCAGCCTTATCATCTTGTGCAGCGCAATGCCCCTCTCCACCACAGGGTCCTGCGATGCGCAGTTCATACTGGTATACATCTTTGCATCCATCAGTCTGAATATGATGGTCTTGTCTCCCACAAGGGCCTGGTCGTGACACTCGGCATAGCTTATTGTCTGCTCATCTGCGCGCTTGTCTGTGAGGGTGTACCATATCTCTCCCATATCCCATCTCTCATCGGGACGCTCCTTTATCCATTTTATCCAGTGGTCCGGAATGCCCATACTCATTCTGAAGTTGAAGCCAACGCCGCCCTCCTCCACAGGTGCCGCCAATCCCGGCATTCCGCTCATATCCTCCGCTATGGTTATGGCATTGGGGTTAATCTCGTGGATAAGCATATTGGCAAGCGTGAGGTAGGTGATTGCATCTATATCTGTATTCTCGGAGAAATAGTCTTTATACGATGTAAAGGCGCGTCCCAAGCCGTGGTCCAGATAGAGCATACTTGTTACTCCGTCAAAGCGGAATCCGTCCAGATGATACTCCTCCATCCAGAATTTGCAGTTGGAGAGAAGGAAGTAGAGGGTCTCATCCAGACCATAGTTGAAGCATTTTGTGCCCCAAGCCTGGTGGTCTCCCCTCTTGCCTGTGTGGAAGTAGAGTCTTCCGGAGCCATCCAGATTGGAGATGCCCTCCGCCTCGTTTCTTGCGGCGTGCGAGTGCACTATATCCATTATTACTGCAATGCCCAGCCTGTGCGCCTCATCTACCAGAGCCTTGAACTCCGCAGGCGTTCCGAATCGGGAACTCAGCGCAAAGAAGTTGGAGACCTGGTATCCGAAGGATCCATAGTAAGGATGCTCCTGCAGGGCCATTATCTGCAGGGTGTTGTAGCCCAACTCCGCTATGTGCGGCAGGATATTCTTTCTAAACCATTTGAAGTTTGCAACGGTCTCCTCCTCTGAGGACATTCCTATATGCGCCTCATAGATGAGCGGATGCTCCACCCTCCTCTTAAGCCTATGGCGCCACCTGTAGCTCTTTGGCTCCTGCACCTCTGCGGCAAAGAGTTTTGTCTCCGGATTCTGCACTGTTCTGGTGGCATAGGCAGGAAGACGCTCTGCGGAGCATATTGCGCCGTTAGCATCTCTCCACTCCACTATCCATTTGTAAAGGTTGCCGGGCTGCAGGGCCTCTTCAGGCACAAGCAGTTCCCAATTGCCTCCTCCAATGGACTTCATACGCCACGCCTCATCTCTTCTCCAGCCGTTGAAATCTCCAGTAACATAAATTGCCTGGGCATTTGGCGCCCACTCTCTGAAGGCCCACACTCCATTCTCCAGATGCAACCCGTAGTAGAGGTGATTGTTTAGCGCATTCTTCAGAGGTTTGCCATATCCCGCTATCTCCTCTCTTCTTAAGATTGCGCTCCTGTATCTTGCAACAAGCTCCCTTTTAAAGGGCTCCAGATAGGAATCATTATCGTAGAACATACTCTCTAATCCTCCATAATTTTGTCAAACCTCTCTTTGTAGCCGGAGAGCTCTCCCCTGCAGAAGGCAATAAGCTCCATAGCTCTCTTAACCTCCTTCTCCACCTCTGTAAGAGGAATCTCCGGATTCTCCACCTTGCGCAGAATCTCTTCCAAAGCCTCCAACGCCTTGGAGTAGGTCATAGTTTCGCTCTTTTCCATATCTCTTTCCATACACTTTTTAATATATTCAACTCTTCTTCAGCGGGATAAACTCCACCTCTGTTGCGCGAAGCCGCAATACTCCGTCGCTCATTGCAATCTCTATCCTCTGCCCCTCCTCTATGCCGGCAAGAGACCTTACTCTGCTTCCGTTGGAATAGAGCATTGCAAAGCCCTTTGAGAGCACCTCTTCCGGAATTGCGCTCTTAAGAGCCGCCTCCATAAGCCCCAATCTGCCCAACTCTCGCTCCACTCTTCCCCTCACGGCAAATCTTAGCCTCTCCTTTATCATATCCAGATTCCTATTCTGCTCCTTTATTTTAAGCATAAGCAGATTGGCAATCCTTGTTGCCATAGACTCCAGAGCCTCCCTCTCTCTAGCAAAAGCATCCAGCAGGAAATCGGCCACTGCAGTAGGGGTCTTAAGCCCCGTATGGGCAACCATATCGCATATATGATAATCTGTCTCGTGGCCCACACCTGTTATTACAGGCAGCGGGAAGTTGGCAATATTCACCGCAAGGTCATAGTTATCAAAAGAGATAAGGTCTGTAACTGCCCCTCCGCCCCTTATGAGCACCACAAGATCAAACTCCTCCTCCCTTTGAGCAATTCTCTCCAGAGCCGCAATGATGCCATCGGGAGCCTCATCTCCCTGCATTGGCGCCACAAAGAGCTCCGTGAGGAAATTTACTCCCAGCTGATTCTCCTGCAGGTGGTTCATAAAATCCGCATAGCCCGCCGCAGTGGGCGAGGAGACTATTGCTATTCTGGAAGGGAGCAGCGGAAGCGGCAGCAGAGCGTTCATCTCCATAAGCCCCTCCTTCTGCAGCCTCTCTATTGTGCGCTGCCTGGCAAGTTCCATCTCCCCCACCGTAAAGAGAGGGTCTATGTCCGATATGATTAGCGAGAGGCCGTAGAGCGGTGAGTATTGGGGTTGTACGCGCATAAGAAGGTGCATTCCCACCTCTATATCTCTGCCTGTTGCGCTCTTGAAGAGAGGTTTTATGATTCTGTAGGCGGAACTCCAAATCATTGCCCTGGCCTTTGCCGCAGGACCCCTTCCCCCCTCTTGCCACTCCACCAGCTCCAGATAGCAGTGGCCGCTTGCATTCTCCTTTACGGAACTCACCTCCGAGACCAGTTGCAGAGATTGTGGAAATATCTCGCTCACCCCCTCCTGAATCATCTCCTGCAACTGCAGGAGCGTTAATTTCTCTTCCATGCTCACAACATTAATATTGCTTACAAGATACAATGTTTTGTTCAAATAAAAAAGTAACTATCTTTGTTTAAGAAAAAAAAACTTATGCAGAGAGAAAAAGAGATCTTCAGGATAACAATTTGGGGCGCCGTAATCAATATCCTGCTTGTCATCTTCAAGTTTGTGGCCGGAGTGCTGGGCTCCTCGGCGGCTATGATAGCAGATGCCGTACACTCCCTTACAGACCTTATCTCCGATGCAATTGTGCTTCTCTTTGCACGCCTCAGCCACAAGCCTGCAGACAAGGACCACAACTT
>SFUD01000013.1 GCA_004561775.1 bacterium
CTCCAATATTTTAGGCCCTGCCAGAAGTCCATCTTTTGTAATATGACCTATAAGGATTACAGGAGTCTCCGTCTCTTTTGCAAAACGCAAGAGAGAGGCCGCGCACTCCTTTACCTGTGAGACACTGCCTGCAGATGATTCCACTCTTTGAGAGTAGATTGTCTGAATGGAATCTACAATAAGCAATTGCGGGTCTACCTCTTTGGCCCTCTCCAATATATTCTCCAACAATGTCTCTGAGAGAACCATACAATTCTCCGGCGAACCTCCCAACCTCTCTCCTCTCATCTTTATCTGCCTCACACTCTCCTCTCCCGAGACATAGAGTGTCTTAAGAGAGCTGCAATAGAGAGGTATCTGCAGAGAGAGCGTAGATTTTCCAATACCCGGTTCTCCCCCTATAAGAATGAGAGAGCCCTTAACCAATCCGCCTCCCAGCACCCTGTCAAGTTCGGCATTGCCGGAGACTATCCTGGTCTCCTCTTCTGTAGAGATTGCAGAGAGCGGCTGCGGTCTGCTGGTATTGGAGATATTGATAAACCCCTTGCCGCTTGATGTCACCTCCTCCACCATACTGTTCCACTCTCCGCACGCCGGACACCTCCCCATCCACTTTGGGCTCTCTGCGCCACACACATTGCAGAACCAAGATTTCTTCACTTTTGCCATAAAACTGCCCCTTGAATTACATTTATTCTTGGCAAAATTAGAAAAGATTAAAGAAGAATCCACAGATTTTACGTAAGTTTGTATCAGTTAACATTAACCGATTATGAAACGTATTATTACATTAACAGCCGTTTTAATACTCTCTGCAGGGCTCTTTGCGCAAGAGAAGGAGCATGCAAAGATTGCAGAGACCATAGATAAATATATTCAGGAGGTAATAGAGACCTGGCAACTTCCCGGAGCTGCTGCGGCATTTTATCTGGACGGAGAGGTTATTCTCTCCAAAGGATACGGAGTAAAGGAGCAGAAGATGGCTGGCGGAATAGGATTCCGCGGCCTTAATGAGAGCAACCGGGATATAGCATCCGGCGGCGTTGTTCCGGTTGTAAACAGCGCCAACTCCCCAAATGGACCCAACACTCTCTTCCAGATTGGTTCCGTCTCCAAATCATTCACGGCAACCGTAATGGCATCTATTGTAGATGAGGGGCTTGTAAAATGGGAAGATACCATAAAGAACATCCTCCCGGACTTCAGAATGTACGATAGCTGGGTGACCGAGAATATGCAGGTAAAGGAGATTATGACTCACCACACCGGTCTTATTGGCCAGGGCGGCACCTATTTCCCTAATGTAGGATATACCAGAGATGAGATATATCAGATGATTCCGCTAATGAAACCGGTCTATTCCTTCAGAAACGGCTACCAGTACAACAACACCACCTTCCTAATTGCAGAGAAGGTGATAGAGAGGGTTACCGGCAAGAGTTGGGAGGAGAATGTAAGGGAGAGAGTCTTCAAACCCCTTGGGATGACCTCCTCCACTATGAATGCAGAGGGCTATGCAAGCGCCAAAGATGTTGCCACACCCCACGACTACTCATTCACCACACCACTGCTTGCAACATCTCCTTGCGAGGATCTTATAAGAGGAGAGGAGCGCAAAGGCACACCTAAGATTGTTGTTTCACCACTATACGGAGACGAGCAGGCTCTCTGGTGGCTCACCGGCATAGGCCCTGCTGGAAGTATCTGCTCCTGCGCAAACGATATGGTGCGTTATGCCCAAATGCACCTCAACAATGGTTTTATCGTAAACACAAAAGAGGATGGCAGCAAAGATACCGTGAGGGTACTCTCTGAGAAAGCTGCAAAATTCCTGCACAAAGGCCAGACAATCTGCTCACAGGATAGCGTACATACCACACTCTATGGCCACTGCTGGTTCATAGAGCAGAACAACCGCTACAGGCTCTATTACCACACAGGCACAACCTGGGGAATGACAGCAATCTGCTTCTTTGTTCCAGAGGTGAACCTCTGCGGTGCGGTACTGGTAAATTGCGAGGCAAGCGACAATCCGCGACTTGCAATAATGAACAGACTCATAGACCTTGCTATGGGCGCTCCTGCAGAGAGTTACACAGAGAGATTCAAAGATTACAACAAAGTCTATTTTGAGAAGTGGCTTGCTGCAAGAGAGAAGGGCTGGGAGGAGTCAGAGGCAAAATTTGCCAAACGCACCTTTGCCGCCGCCCCTGCAACAAAGAGCATCACAGGCCTTTACAACCACCCCAATGCACTCTTTGGAGAGGTTAAGGTAGAGGAGCGCAACGGAGAGCTCTATGTAACCACAGGCAAGGGAAGATTCTGCAACATTCTGCGTCATATAGATGGCAACAAATATGAGTTCCGTGCAGACGGCCACGGCTTCCCTCTTATATTCAATATTCCCGATGGTGAAACAAAGGCTACATCCCTCACCATTCAGCTCAACTACGAAGAGGAGAAGGATTTTGGAGATTGGGTAAGAGTAGCAACTAAATGAAGATTATAGTTACCAACAATTTAATAGCATTTGAAAAATGAAGAGATTATCAATTATTTTGGCAGTAGCGATACTTTCGCTCTCATTCTTTCAGGAGTCTGCTGCAAAGAGTCCGCTTATCGGAGTCTCTGCAAGCGAAAATTCTCCTGCAGCCGCACCCAGCACATATATAAAATCCATACGCAAAGCCGGTGGAGTGCCTGTTGTTATCCCTATGACAACAGACAAGGAGCAGTTGGAGAAGATTCTTGCAACCGTAGATGGAATCCTTATGACAGGAGGTGAAGATATTGATCCGTTAAAATATTATGGCGAAGAGCCTCTCCGCGCACAGGGAGAGATTGTTCCATACCGCGACGAGTTTGACTGTATGCTCATTAAGATGGCTGTGGAGAAGGGATTGCCTCTGCTTGGCATTTGCCGCGGAGAGCAGTTGCTTAATGTTGTATTTGGAGGAACGCTTTACCAGGATATCCCTTCACAGGCAAAGGATTCTTACGTTAAACACCGTCAGCAAGCTCCAAGCAGCTATGGCACACATAGCATTAGTATAGAGAAGGGCTCTATACTCAACAAGGTTCTTGGCACAGAGAGAGCTGTGGTAAACTCATTCCACCATCAGGCTGTAAAGGACCCTGCTCCAGGCTTTAAAGTTATTGCAAGGGCTGCAGATGGCATTATTGAGGGTATTCAGATGAACGAGAAGGTCTTTGGCCTCCAGTTCCATCCGGAGGGATTTGTAGCCAATGGCGACGATACCTTCCTCCCTATCTTCCAATATTTTGTTGAGAAGGCCAATGAGTATCAGAGCGGCAAAAAATAAGACCATTTAAATATTACAAATCCTCAAGAGAGACCTCCATACGGTATCTCCAATAGTTATCGGGATTTGCAGGATTGTTAATTCTCTCCGTCTCCGGATAGCGGCTCCGCTGCTTGATGCTGACGGAGAGCCAGTCTTGTAGGGGCAGTATCACAAAGAGGCTGGCAGAATGCAGATTCTCCTCTATTACTGCAGCGCACTCCTCTGGGGTTGCATCGGGATACCTTCCCTCCTGCTCCAACGGCTCATCCAGCGGATGAAGCCTCTTTCCAAGCCACATTCGCAATGTCTCCGTGTCGTGCGTGCTTGTAGTGCAGACGCTCAGATAAGGATAGTCTGCAGGTTTGCCTATCTCGCCCTGCTTTGGCAGATTCTGCACCTCCAGAGAGAGTATTTTAAGCTCTCCTAGCGCCTTGTGCACTGCGGGCGAGAGCATTCCCAAATCCTCCGCGCAGGCCAGCATTCCTGTAGAGGCAATAAGCACCTGCAGTTTGCGCATTGCGTTCTTATACCACAGCTCCTCGTTTCTGCTGTAAAAATAGTCATTGTAGAGGGCGCGGAAACGCTCCCTGGTCTGCGGTCTCAGCTCTGCAAAATCCTCTTGAAGCATTGCAGAGACTGCCGGATGGTATCTGTTTATAGAGTATATGCTATACCTTGCATCTGCCGTTGCGCTCTCCAAAAAGGCAGAGGAGCTGCTATGGTGAGCCACCTTGTCCGGCACAAAGAGAGCCGGATGGCGTTTTGGCTCAAGGTTTGTGCGCTCTGTTATCTCCATAACGGAATAGGGCAGCGCAGGAGAGAAGTGTCCTCTGTTGCTTGGCTCCATAAGCGGTATCTCCCACATCCTGAAGAAGCCCAAAACATGGTCTATCCTGTAGGCATCAAAGAAGTTGCAGAGATATTTCAGTCTCCTTCGCCACCACAGGTAGTCATCCTTTACCATCTCTTCCCAATTATATGTTGGGAACCCCCAGTTCTGACCCTCTGTGGAGAAGGCATCGGGAGGAGCGCCAGCCTGAACGCCAAAATTGAAGAGTTGCGGGTGCTGCCAACTCTCTGCGCCATAACGCGCCACTCCTATAGGAAGGTCTCCCTTAAGTGCAATGCCTTTGGAGTGGGCATACTCTTTGGCAGAGCGCATCTGCAGATAAGCATTATATTGCAGGAAATTGTAGAAATCTATCTCCTTCTGCGGCAGATTATCTCTTTTGCGCCACTGGCTATACTCTGCCGTGCCATTCATATCCCTTAGTACGCAAAAGCGCGTATAGCCCTCCAGCCAATAGCTGTTCTGCCTGCAAAAATCTGCAAACTCCACATTGCCCGCCAACTTTGGCCACTCCTGCTCAAAAAGCTCTCTAAGGTAGCTCATCTTAAGCTCCAGCACCTCCTCATAATCCAGAAAGACTCTTCTGTTAAGCAATCTGGCCTGACGGCGGTACTGCCTTAGCTTCTCCTGGTCCTCCAGCACTCCTACGCTCTCCACCGCAAGATAGATTGGGTGCAATGCAAAGACAGAGATACAGTTGTATGGGTAGGAGTCGCGCCAATTCATATTGGCAGAGGTATCATTTATTGGAAGAAATTGCAATATGGAGAGTCCCCGCTTGTGAGCATAATCTGCCAGAAGCTTTATATCTTCAAAATCTCCAATACCCCAACTGCTGTTGCTCTTTAGGGAGAAGAGCGGTACTGCTATGCCTTTGAAATGGGGTTTATCTATACAGAAGCCTGCCGCTGAGTGCTCAACTATATAGGTTGAATGCTTCTCCATAGCCGGCACGGCAAGATGCCTATTTTCACCCTCTTCCCACTGCAGATTTTCGTTGCTCCCTACAGTGCGCTTGATAAATTTATACTCAAACTCCTCCTGCGCAGGCAGATGCGCCTCCCACTTTACTCCTGCAACACGCTGCATAGGGAGTGCCTTAGAGGGGTCCCACAAACCCAATTGCGGTGTATTGCCGCAGATACATATCTCTGCAGAGCGCTCTACATTAGGTACGGTAGCCCTTATTATGAGCTCTTTGCTGCAACTTCCTATGCCTGTAAAGGGTTCGCACTCCTCTCCGCCCCTGTAAAAGACTTCCGTAAAGGGAGCAGTAAGAAAAGGGGCAGAACTGTCATTGCCCTGCCACTGGTCGTTTGCAACAATAGAGGCAGCACTCCCCTTTATGAGCAGACTGCGCCCCGCTCCTGCCTCAAAGAAGAGCTCTCCATTGCTTCGCTTAAGGCAATATTTGTAATCCAGCCTAAGTTCTCCCTCAACCGGAATCTCCATCTGCAGAGACCACTGGGGCCCTCCCTCAAGCGCAACAGCCTTAAGCGGTTCCCACTCTCCCAATTGAGGCAGAGAGCCTGTTATAAAGAGCACATCTCCCTGCTCCGCATTATACTCTATCCTGAAAGATATTTTCATTCCTTAAGACTTTTTCTCCTTTTCCCGGAAATATTTATGCTCACCAGAGAGATGAGACCACAAAGAATCATAATTACGGCCTGCGCCTCGTGAGAGATTGTGGCAAAAACCACTCCCTCGCTCTGCGGTATGGCATATACAGCATAGAGCGCAAGACTTACAATAAAATGATAGGCCCCCAATCCGCCCTGTACCGGCACCACCCAACCAAGACCTCCAACAATCATAAGGAAGAGTGCATCCACAGCTGTAAGCTCTCCAACAGAAGGAAAGGCCAGAATTGTAACATAACTTGTGAGCCAATAGGAAAACCACAATCCCAGCGTATAGGCAAAGAAGAGCCATTTGCGCTTCATTCTGAAGGCAGAGAGCATTCCCTGCCACAACCCCTTTGCAACTTTGGCAACTCTTGTCCCAAGCTTGCTTCTAAGAATTCTTGCTCCAAATACTCTCCAAAGCAGAATAGAGAGCAGCACCAGAGCCAGAATCGGGAGCAAGAGATAGAGTATAGAGGGCCCGGAGAACCTCTCCACAAGAGGCGAGAGAATATGCTTGCTCAAAAAGCCGCCAAACTCATCAAGCCTTAAGAGAACCACCAGCACAATAAAGAAGAGCAGTGAAATCATATCCCACACACGCTCCAGCACCACCGTGCCAAGGGCGCTCTCAAAGGAGATTTTTCCACCTTTTGCCAAAACGCCGCAACGCGCAACCTCGCCTGCCCTTGGAAAGACAAAGTTTGTGGCATAAGCAATTGTAACGCCGTCATAACTCTCCCTTACAGAGATATCCTTGTTAAAAGGCAGCATTATAAGACGCCACCTCAAAGCTCTGAACAAGAAACCCAGAATACCCACCAGCATAGAGAGCGCTATCCAACCCCACCTGCACTTTTGCAGACTCTCCACAAAACTCCTCCACTCCACACCTTTAAAGGAGTAGTAGAGCAGAAGCGCTGCCAGAGCAAGCATTACAACATACTGAATAACCTTACGGAGTCCCGATTTTTCCATAATCATACGCAGATTTGTAACGGCAAAGATACACTTTTTATTATCTTTGTGATTCACATAAAACAACCTTATGAAATCTATACTTGGAATAGGCAATGCCCTCACAGACATTCTGGCACTTCTGCCGGACGACTCTCTTCTAAAGACCTTTCACCTTCCAAAGGGAAGTATGCAACACGTAGATGCCGAGACAGGCAACAAGATATGGGGCGTTCTCAAGGGTATGGGCGTACTGCAGTATGTTCCAGGCGGTTCTGCTGCCAATACCATTACCGGAACCTCCATCTTTGGAATGAGGAGCGCCTTTATCGGCAAAGTGGGAGAAGACGAGCTGGGTCACCTCTTCAAAACAGGGCAGGAGCAGCAGGGAATAAAACCCATACTGCTAAAGGGCACAAAGGCATCGGGAAGATCTATGGTCTTTATAACAGCCCCCAATGCAGAGCGCACCTTTGCAGTCTATCTTGGCTCTGCAATAGAGCTTGGTCCCGATGACCTTAAGCCGGAGTATTTCCAAGGTTACGACTATTTCCACATAGAGGGCTACCTTGTTCAGAACCAGTTTCTGCTGCGCAGGGCTGTAGAGCTTGCAAAGGCTGCAGGAGCAATAATCTCCATAGATATGGCAAGCTACAATGTAGTGGAGAGCAACCTCTCCTTCCTGCACGACATTATAGAGAACTACGTGGACATTGTCTTTGCAAATGAGTCGGAGGCGCGCGCCTACACCAAAAAGGAGCCTAGAGAGGCACTGGATGAGATTGCGCAGAGCTGCAAGATTGCAGTGGTTAAACTTGGTCCCGATGGTTCTATGGTTAAGAGCGGCAACCAATTCTACAAGATAGAGCCTTGGCCGGCAGATACTAAGGATGCCACCGGTGCGGGCGACATCTATGCTGCAGGATTTATCTATGCGCACTCTTTGGGAATGCCTATAAAGGTATGCGGAGAGGTTGGTTCAATAATCTCCTCAAAGGTTGTTGAGGTAATTGGAGCAAAGGTGGATGTTCCAAGATGGAAGGCGGCAAAGGAGGAGATTCGCGCTCTTATTAGCCGTTCATCCGCTCCAGACGCTGCTGAATAAGATAGGCCTCCTCAAAATCCTCTCTCTTTACAGCCTCCTTAAGCTGATGCTTGAGAAGCACTGCAGCATCCATATTGGAGGAGAGGGCATATCTCTCCATAACTTCTCTCCCCACATAGATGGGCGCAGAGCAGATTTTTGCCATAATTATGCCATCTGCAAAACTTGCCTCCATAGCCTCCCCTTCGCTAAGCTTAAGCAAGGTGCTGAAAGAGTTCTCCTGCTCTCCCCTTACAAGTTCCACCTCCTGCAGCTGCAACCCGCTTCTTGAAAGCCCTTGCGCAAAGAGGTCATAGATAGTGTTACCCTTTTTTTGCCTCTCCTCTCTCTTTGGAGCAACATTGGTAAGAAGCGCGTGCAAATCTGATGGCGCCAAGGGTATGGTAAGGCATCTCCCTCCTCCCTCCTGATAGAGAAACAAGAGAAAACTTCTGCCATCCTCCTGCGATGCCGTAATGGCTCCTATATCCAGTTTTATCTTAGACTCTTGCATATCACTCTCTATTTTGGCGCTATTCTATACAACACATACGCTATTACGGCGTAGAGGGCATTTGGCAGCCAAATGGCCACAAGGGGCGGCAGCGTATCTGTATAAACAAACATTTGGCTGAATCTTAAGAAGAGAATATAGGAGAAGCCCAGGCCCAGGCCTATTCCAATATTCATACCTATTCCGGCTCTTCGCTTGTGAGACGAGAGGGAGACGGCAATAACAGTTAGAATAAAGACAGAGAAAGGAATAGAGTATCGGGAGTATTTCTCTATAAGAGAGAGTTTTACGCTTTGGTCTCCGCGCATGCGCTGTGTCTCTATAAGGTTATTCAACTGCCTGTAGTTGAGTGTCTCCACAAAGTGCTTGCCACGGTAGAAATCTGCCACGGTTACATTAATAACCGTATCCATCTGCGGCCCGCTTGTAACCACCTCTGTGCCATTTATAAACTTTCTGTGCACATAGTTGTTGAGTCTCCAGCTTCTGGAGGTAGTATCCCAGCGCGCTGTTGGGGCACTAAGTTTGGAGTGCATAGTATGCCCCTCCATACTCTCCAAGGTAAATTTGTATATTGTATTGTTCCAGGTGCTGAATGACTCTGCATAGAGGTAAGTTCCCGGAGCAATCTGATAGTGCATATTGCGGTTTTTGTTTTCAAACTTGTCGTGCACATACTTATCTACAAAGGCTATTCTTACTCTGTTGGCAGGC